>JAAXVX010000018.1 GCA_013335275.1 Bacteroidales bacterium | reverse complement strand
AAAAAATAAAAAAAATTTATGAAAACAACTATCAAAATTTTCTCCCTCGCAATCGCCATCATCGGTTTCTCTGCAACCTCATTCGCTCAGGTTTCTGCAACAGCTACTGCAACCAGTACTATTGTAACTCCAATCGCTATTTCAAAAACAGTTAATATGAATTTTGGTAATGTTGCCGTTAGCTCTTCTGCCGGAACAGTTGTTCTTGCAACTGCCGGTACTCGTACGTCTACAGGCGGCGTTACTCTTCCTGCTACTTCAGGAACAATCGCTGCTGCTGAATTTACCGTTACTGGTCAAGCAGGTTACACATATGCAATTACATTACCAAGTACTGCAACTACAGTTACTTCCGGTAGCAATAATATGACAGTAAATGCGTTTACAAGCGACCCTAACGGAACTGGTACTCTTACAGGCGGAACTCAAACACTTAAAGTAGGAGCCACTCTAAATGTAGGTGCAAGCCAGGCAGCAGGAACTTATACTTCTGCAACTCCTTTCACTGTAACTGTTAACTATAACTAAGAGATATTTCCTCTAAAAGGACGCCGCGTTTAGCAGCGTCCTTCTAGATTCCCTGATTATTTATCCTTAATTATAAAACAATGAAAAAGATTATCGTAATATTTTCCTTTGTAGCCTTGATAATCGGAATTTCTGTTCAAAAAGTACAAGCACAGGCAAGCATAAATGCGCATGCCACTGCAGAAGTTATTCAGGCGCTTACTGCTACTGAAAGTGCAACTCTTAATTTTGGCCGCTTTTCTCCGGAAACAGCCGGTGGAGAAGTTAAATTATCTCCGGACGGAGTTCGCTCTTCTTCAGGAACAGTAGCAATGGGCGGCGGCATATATAATCCTGCGATTTTTTATCTGACCGGACAACCGGAGTTCTCTGTTACAATTACTTTACCGGCGGTTGCCGTTTTACTGACAAACAGTGCAAACGGGAAAACAATGGAGGTTACAAACTGGGAATCATATCCGTCTGCCAGCGGGTCCGGAGTGAAGATGCTAAGTAACGGTTTGCTGACATTAAGTATTGGAGCTACATTAAAAGTGGGCAATATGAATGATAACCCTGTGGGTGTATATGCCGGTACTTATGCAATAACCTTTTCTTATAATTAATTTTCGTTATATTTGAAATTAATTTACTAAGTGCATCAAATTTAATAACTGTACTCATGTGTAAGTCTATTTCAAAGATTGGCGTTTTCGTTTTAGGAATATTGCTTTTTACTTCCATCTGTTATTCAGATGGTCTGGCGCAGGGGAATCTGCTGATTACTCCAAGGCGCGTGGTTTTTGACGGGACAAGGAGAGTTATGGAGCTGAATCTGGCAAATACCGGCCAGGATTCTGCAAAATATAATGTTTCCCTTATTCAGTACCGGATGAAAGAAGACGGTTCTTTTGAAGAAATTACCGTTCCCGATCCCGGACAAAACTTTGCCGACAAAAATGTTCGCTTTTTTCCAAGAACAGTGACACTTGGTCCAAACGAGGCACAAGTAGTTAAAATGCAGGTTACAAATATGGATAAACTTGCTCCGGGTGAATATCGTTCACATGTATATTTCAGATCTGTTCCAAAGCAAGTTGCCCTTGGAGAAGAGGATACAAAGAGAGACACAACTGCAGTGAGCGTTCAGCTTACCCCTATATTTGGCATAACTATCCCGGTTATTATAAGGGTTGGCGAATCCACAACAAAAGTGAGTCTTTCCGATTTGAAACTTGAAATAGTGAATGATACAACCAATCGGTTGCAAATGACATTTAACCGCACAGGAAATATGTCTATTTACGGCGATTTGAAAGTAATTCACATTTCCCCTTCAGGAAAGGATACTCCTGTTGGCACCGTAAATGGTATAGCAGTGTATACACCAAATCCTGCCAGAAAATTTATGGTGGACCTCGATAACGATAAACATGTAAATTATCACTCAGGCAAATTAATAGTAACTTACTCTTCACAGTCCGATACCAAACCGGAAAAATATACCGAAGCAGTACTTGAATTGCGTTAATTAAATTATGAAAAACAATGACAGCATATATTTTAAATGGAAGCACTCGGTTAAACTGATTTGCTTAATTACAATATTTGCTGCATGTTATAATGTTTCTTTTGCACAATCAGTTACATCCGATCAGGATTTGACATTTGGAACGTTTTGTCCCTCCAGCAGTTCCGGTGGTACAGTTACTGTAAGCAACACCGGAAACCGTTCTGCTACCGGAAATGTTATACTCTTTACTAGCTCTTATACAGAGGCAATATTTACCTTTTATTCAGGAAATAGATACAGAACCGTATACAGTATCACGACAAACAGTCCAAGAACCCTTTCCAGAGTTGGGGGAGGAGGCACAATGAAACTCACGGTCGGTTCGCCTAGCCCGGCTACCTTTACTGTTAGCAAAAACAGGTTTAAATCATTTTCAATTGGAGGAACGCTAACTGTTGGCAGTATTACTGCAAATCCCGGAGGCGATTATACCGGCACATTTACTGTGACAGTCAACTATTACTAAGCCACTCAACTTATATAATAATCTAACAAATGGCTAAAAATAATGCCTGCACGGTCCCTGCCTTCAAATGGAGTCTGCAAGGTATTTTCATTAGATATTTTGCAGTCTTTATATTTGTTTTTGTATTCTTTCCTGAACGGATTTCTGCCCAGGACGAACCTCAATACGATGAAATAACGGTTTTTTTTAGTGTACCCAGAATTGGCGGGGCAGATCTTCCTGCCGTTGTACGCGATGAAGTATTATATCTGTCTGTAACCGATGTCTTCAGCTTTCTGAAAATTAAAACAACATATACTTCAGGATTCGATTCAATTTCAGGTTTTTTTATAAACCAGCAGGCTTCTTATCTTATTGACCGAAGAAAAAACCGTATAGAATATCAGCAGAAGGTGTTTGACCTAAAACCCGGCGACATTGTAAGAACAGAAACCAACCTGTATCTTAAATCAAGCTATTTCGGGGAAATTTTTGGTCTTGAGTGTTCTTTTAATTTCAGAAGTCTCATGGTAACCCTTAATACAAAAATTGAGCTGCCGATAATCAGGGAAATGAGGCTGGAACAAATGCGCAAGAATGTAGGGCAGATAAAGGGAGATATTGCAACGGACACTACTTTCAAAAGAAGCTTTCCGTTTTTTCACTTTGGAATGGCAGACTGGACTGCAACTTCCACACAGCAGCTTCAGGGCAGCACCGATACCCGGCTCTCTTTGACTCTGGGCTCGGTAATAGCCGGAGGGGAGGCAAATGTAACTCTAAACTACAGCAGCAGCACTCCATTCAATAAAAAGGACCAATACTACCTATGGAGATATGCAAATAATGACCACAAGGCTTTAAGACAGGTTTCTCTGGGTAAAATAGCTGTAGATGCAACCTCGTCGTTGAATTCCCCTATTATTGGGGTTCAGTTTACAAATAATCCCACAACATACAGGAGGTCCTACGGTTCATATACATTGAGCGATGTAACGGAACCGGGCTGGTTAGTGGAACTATATGTAAACAATGTGCTTGTAGATTATAAAAAGGCTGATGCTTCCGGATTTTTCACATTTGAGGTTCCGTTAGTATATGGAAACACGAGTGTTAAACTGCAGTTTTATGGCCCTTGGGGAGAAGAACGGTCCAAAGAAAAAAACATAAGCATTCCATTTAATTTTCTGCCTGTTGGCGAGTTTGAATATAGAGTTTCGGCCGGTATTGTAGAAGATAGCCTGAGCAGTAGTTTTTCCAGAGCAAATTTTGATTTTGGAGTGACCCGTTTCTTAACAATTGGCGGAGGCGTGGAATATCTGTCATCTTTAGCTTCCGGAAAGATATTGCCTTTTGTGAATGCTTCCCTGAGGCTCGCCCCAAGCCTTCTTTTATCCGGAGAATACACATACGGCGTGAGTGCGAAGGGTATAGTAAATTACCGGTTGCCTTCGGACGTACAGTTTGAAATCAATTATACGAAATATAATAAAGATCAGAAGGTCATTAACACAAATTATCTGGAAGAGAGAAAGATTAGTGTCACTGTTCCTATCCGTACCACAAAATTTACTGTTTTCTCCAGACTCTCTCTCAATCAGTTTATAATGCCTCAGTCTAAATATACATCTTCCGAATTGTTGCTGTCCGGAGCTGTTTTTGGAGTTAACACAAACCTTACTACCAATGCGATTTTCTCTTCGCTTGCAAAACCCGATGTATACAGTACCCTCGCTCTTTCGATAAGACTTCCGCTGGCCTTCATCCTTACCCCTCAGTCTCAGTTCAATTACAGCCAGGGCAAATTTATCTCTTTCCGGAGCGGTTTGGAAAAAAGGATATTCTCCCGTGGTTTTCTCAATTTAGCCTATGAGCATAATTTTATTACAAAATTAAGCAGCATGGAAGTTGGATTTCGTTACGACTTCTCATTTGCGAAACTTGGACTTTCCGCCAGGAGGAGCAACAAGGTTACTACTTTTGTCGAAACCGCCAGCGGAAGTATAATTGTCGATGCCAAAAACAGCTATGTAGGAACAAGCAATCGTGCAAATGTTGGCAAAGGAGGAATTCTAATGTTTTCTTTCCTTGATTTAAACGGAAATGGACATCGCGAAAAAAATGAGCCTAAAGCAAAAGGCCTGCAGGTTCACATTAATGGCGGACGCATTGAATACAACGAGAAGGATACCACAGTTCGGGTATATGATCTTGAACCTTACGCCAGCTACCTGGTATCGCTTGTAGGAACCAGTTTCGATAATATTTCATGGCAGCTTCCATACAAAAATGTTAGCGTTGTAATAGATCCAAACCAGTATAAACGAATTGAAGTTCCTGTTGCTGTTGTAGGAGAAGCGGCAGGAATGATCTATCTTAATGGAAGTTACGGACAAAGAGGACAAGGCCGGATAATTGTAAATTTCTACCGAAGCGATTCAACTCTTGTAAAAAGCACTATGAGCGAAGAAGACGGTTACTTTAGCTACCTTGGTCTTTTACCCGGTAATTATATGGCCGGTATTGATACCGCACAGATGAGAAAACTGAACATGAAAGCTTCTCCGTCATTTATTAATTTTACAATTGAACATTCTATAGACGGCGATTTGGCAGAAGGGCTTGATTTTGTATTGCAGAAGGAAAAACAGGAAGAGGAGCAGACGAAAGAACCGATAAAATCTGTTGAGAACGAACAGATTCCGATTGCAAAAGATACTGTTGCCATAGTCCCTGACAAATTTTTATATAAAATACAATTACTTGCCTTGCGCAAACCCACAATTATTAACGAACATTTTTCACTCCTATTGAAAAATGTACCCGGAACAATAATAACCGAAACGCCTGGTGAAGACGGTATATACCGTTACACAACAGGATCCTTCAGAAGCAGGAAAGAATCAGTTAAATTGATTCGGATTATCAGGAAATTGGGATGGGCCGATTCATTTATTGTTCCTTATAAAATCAAGGAGCAATAAATTACTGCACAAGATTGTATTTTTCTATCTTGGCGTTAAGAGTCGGTCTTGTAATGTCAAGAATTCTTGAAGCCTCCACTTTGTTCCAGTTAACTTCATCTAGTATGCACTTGATATGGTGTTTTTCCAAGGATTCCAGCGTGCGGAATTCTGTCATCTCCGGATACTTTGCAACAGGTTCGGCCATACGATAGTTGAGAATGATATTCTCTTTCTCGAGCACATCATTTTTGGACATAACAATAGCCTGAAGCAGGGTGTTCTCTAGTTCCCGTACATTTCCATGCCAATCGTGTTGCTGAAGCATTTCAATGACACCGTCCCCTATTTTGGTTACATTTTTATTAAACCGTTTGTTGAGCTTATACAGAAAATGAATTACCAGATCGTTTATGTCATCTTTGCGCTCACGCAGAGGCGGAAGATTTATTGTAAATACCTTTAGCCTGTAATATAGGTCTTCCCTGAATTTACCCAGTTTTATCTGCTCTTCAAGATTGCGGTTTGTAGCCGCTATTATCCTTGCTTTCATTGGAATAGGCAGCTCCCCTCCTACTTTTTCAAATTCCAGCTCCTGTATTACGCGAAGTAACTTAACCTGAGTATTTAATGATATTTCTGATATCTCGTCCAAAAAGATGGTGCCTTCTCCGGCAAGTTCAAATTTCCCTTTTTTGTCTCGTATTGAATCGGTAAAAGATCCTTTAACGTGTCCGAACAATTCGCTTTCGAGCAGAGTTTCTGTGAGAGCACTGCAGTTTACAACTACCAATGGTTTATTGTGTGTAATACCCGAAAAGTGAACCAATCTGGCTATTAACTCCTTACCGGTACCTGTTTCACCCTGAATCAGCACATTCACCTTGTTCATAGAGATCAGTCCAATATTTTTGAAAATCTCTTTCATCTGAGGTGTTCTGCCAACCAGAATGTTATCTTCGAGCATACTCTCGCTAGAGGCATCGGTACGAATTACAGTCGTGAGGCTATTGCTGCTTTTTACAGAGCTGAGTGCTTTTATTACTGTGGATTTAAGAGTTTCGGGGTTAACCGGTTTTTCAAGATATTCAAATGCGCCCTGCTGTATTGACTTTATGGTAAGCACGACATCCCCGTAGGCGGTAAGCATTATTACAGGCAATTTTAGCCTCAGCTTGCGAATTTCTGCAAGTACTTCAAGTCCGTTTTTACCGGGCATCTGATAATCGGTAATTACAAGGTCCGGGCGCTCTGAATGGACCAGAAGCAAACCCGCGTCACCGCTTTCTGCTTCTATTACATTGTACCCGGCTTTCGTGAGTGCAAGACTAAAAAGCTTGCGGATCATTTTATCGTCGTCAATGACTAAAATTTTTTCCATAAATTAAATTTTAATGTAAAAAAGCTAAATCATTGTTTTTAAATGTTCAATGCTAACATTTGAAATCTTTAATATCCTGTCAACCGTTTCATTGAGATCAACCATATCCCTGCTTCCCTTATTTATTCTCTTGACATCCGGAACAGCTGTGAGAATACCAACCGAAGTCAATTGAGTAATGAGCTTGTGAGTTACTAATTTTAACCGGTCGTGATCTCCTGAGTCTGCACAGTCTTTCATTGACCTGAGCATTACCGGCCCTTCCTCTAAAAATATTTTTATAATCTCCCTGATGAAAGTCTCATCACCATCTGCCATCTCTTTTAAGTAAGTCAAATCGGGCAGTGGAATTTTATTTCCGTTTATTAACTCATCCATATAATTAAAATTTTATTTCGGTAGTGTTGGTATATTGAAGTAAAAAGTAGAGCCTTCACCCTCTTTAGACTCAAACCATATTTTGCCGCCGTTTCTTGTAACAAACTCTTTGCACAAAAGCAGTCCAAGTCCCGAGCCCTCTTCATTGTCAGTGCCAAAACTGGTAAAATGAGAATCGGCTTTAAAAAGTTTATCCTGATTTTCCTGACTAATACCCTCTCCGGAGTCCATGACAGAAATTAAAATCTGCCCTTCATCTTCTGTGATATTAACATTCACTTCCGATGCCGGATTGCTAAACTTAATTGCATTGCTCACGAGGTTTCTTAGGACAGTCTTTATCATATCCTGATCAATCCTCACCTTTGCATTTGTGTCTCCATTAAGTTTAATCCTGATATTTTTTAATTCGGCCACAACTTCAGAAAGCTCCACCTCTCCTCTTATGAGCGGAAGAATTTCTACATTGTCCTGAAAAACAGTGTTCAGGCGGCCTGTCTGGCTTTTTGTCCATTTCAGCAGGTTATCCAAAAGGACGAAACTCTCTTCTGTGAGCCTGTTTCCCATTATTAGAAGTTCGTACATATCTTCGTCCAGAGTCTCCTTTGGAATATTGAGAACAAGAGCATTCATAACCATCCGGATGGAACCAATAGGAGAACGCAAATCATGTGCGATAACAGAATATAGTTTGTCCCTGCCAATTATAGTTCTTTGCAGCTCATCGTTTTGTCTTGATATTATTCGTTTTGCCGAAACCAGTGATAGCTGGTGGTTTACACGTATTAAAAGCTCGTCTTTATTGAATGGTTTTGATACATAATCTGCTGCTCCGAATTTGAACCCTTTAACAATATCATCCGGAGAGTTAAGAGCAGACAGGAATATTATTGGCATGTCTCTCCTTTCCGGCATCTCTCGGAGTTGCGCTGCAACCTCATGCCCATCCATTACCGGCATCATGATGTCTAAAAGAACAAGGTCGGGGCTGTTTTTTTTGATTATCTCAAGTGCATCCTTACCGTTATAGGCAGTAAGCGTCTTGTAACCCGCTTTTGTAAGGAGTAGTTTTAGTAATAAAACATTGGCATCGACATCGTCAACGATTAGTACAGTAAAGTCCGCGTTGTTTATATCCATCGTTAAATTAGCACGTTCCTGAAATATTCGATTGTTTTAACCAACCCGTCTTCCAATTGAACTTTAGGTTCCCAGTTTATTATATTTTTTGCAAGAGTTATATCAGGTTGCCGTTGTTTGGGATCGTCCGAAGGAAGGTCTTTATATACGATTTTTGATTTCGTTCCGGTGAGAGCGATGATCTTATCTGCAAGCTCTTTAATGGTAAATTCATTGGGGTTTCCAAGATTAACCGGGCCAATAAAGGTATCATCTGTATTGTTCATTACCCTTATCATTGCTTCAAGCAAATCGTCTATATATTGAAAACTTCTGGTTTGCTGCCCTCCACCATAAAGTGTAATATCATCTCCCTTAAGGGATTGAACAATAAAATTTGATACAACTCTGCCATCGTGCGGATGCATTTTGGGACCATAAGTATTGAAAATCCTGATAATCTTTATTTTCACATTATTCTGCCTGTGGTAATCCATAAAGAGAGTCTCTGCACATCTCTTTCCTTCGTCATAACAAGAACGGAAACCAATTGTATTTACATTACCCCAATAAGATTCCGGCTGAGGGTGTATTGCCGGATCGCCATAAATTTCACTGGTGGAAGCCTGAAGGATTTTGGCATTTATCCTCTTTGCCAGGCCTAACATGTTTATTGCCCCCATAACAGAGGTTTTGACCGTTTTTATGGGATTATACTGGTAATGAATTGGAGAAGCAGGGCAGGCAAGATTATAAATCTGATCCACTTCTGCGTAATAAGGCTGAGTGACATCGTGCCTTACAAGTTCAAAATGAGGGTTTCCAATCAGATGGATTACATTTTCTTTTGATCCCGTAAAAAAATTATCAAGACAAACGACATCATTTCCCTCTTTAATCAGCCGGTCACATAATTGCGAACCAATAAATCCCGCTCCGCCTGTTACAAGTATTCTTTTCATAGTCAGGAATTTTTTCCTATTGAATAATGGATAAAACCTTCCGAAACAAGTTCAGAATTATCATATATGTTTCTGCCATCTATGATAACATTACCATTCATAAGCTGCTTGATTTTACTCCAAGATGGCAGCCGGAACTGCTTCCATTCTGTCATAAGAGCGATTGCATCTGCTCCCTGTGAAGCATCATAAATACTATTGCAGTACTCAACTTTCGCTCCAATTCTCATTTTTGCTTCTTCCATTGCAACAGGGTCAAAAACTTTCACTTTTGCACCGGCCTTTATGAGGTTGTCTATAACGACAAGAGATGGTGCTTCCCGCATATCATCGGTGTCCGGTTTAAATGAGAGCCCCCAAACTGCAACAGTCTTTCCGGAAATATTTCCATTGAAAGCTTTTAACAGTTTTTTGTAAACAACCGCTTTCTGTTCTTCATTAACAGACTCAACAGCTTCAACGATTTTCATAGGAACGCCATATTCTTCACCAGTGTGAAATAATGCTTTAACGTCTTTAGGAAAACAAGAACCTCCATATCCTGCGCCGGCATATAAGAAACTCATCCCGATTCTCTTATCGGAACCGATTCCCTTTCTCACCATTTCCACATTCGCACCCGTAACTTCGCACAGCCTTGCAATTTCATTCATAAAGCTTATTCTTGTGGCAAGCATTGCATTTGCTGCATATTTTGACATTTCTGCCGATGCTATATCCATAAAAATAATCGGGAAACCATTCAACACAAATGGTTTGTACAATCTTTCCATCAGGAGTGCGGCTCTTTCGCTTTCAACCCCAACAACAACACGATCCGGAGACATAAAATCTTTTATTGCGGCACCCTCCTTGAGAAATTCAGGGTTTGAAGCCACATCAAATTCAAAAGACACTCCGCGTTTATCAAGTTCTTCCTGAATAGCTGCTCTTACTTTAGGCGCAGTACCTACAGGAACTGTACTTTTAGTAACCAGCAAAACATAATCTTTCATGTTTTGGCCCACTGTTCTGGCAACGTCAAGGACATATTTAAGATCGGCACTGCCGTCCTCATCCGGAGGGGTTCCCACAGCACTGAAAACTATTGATACTTTGTCAAGATTATCCTTTAGATTAGTAGAAAAAGAGAGTCTCCCCTCTTTTACATTTTTTACAACAAGTTCCTGAATACCGGGCTCATATATGGGCATCTCTCCTTTGTTGAGCAAATCTATTTTCCGTTTGTCAATGTCAATGCAAATTACATTTATCCCCATTTCGGCAAAACAAGCCCCGGTAACTAAGCCTACATAGCCTGTTCCTACAATTGCAATATTCATAATTATGAAATGTTATTCGAGATTAAGTAGTTTGGAAATTGTTTTTCTGAGAGTTTCCGCCCTGTAAGGTTTTGTGATATACTCAGTACACCCGGCACTTAAGGCAACATTCCTGTCGTTATCATAAGCAAAGGCAGTAAGGGCAATAATTGGAATTGTCACTCCTTTTTCACGAAGCTTTCTCGTTGCTTCCAACCCATCCATTACCGGCATTTTCATATCCATAAGAATAATATCCGGTTTAATTTCTTCGTACAAATCAAGAGCCTCAGCTCCATTGCCGGCACGATAAATATCGTAGACACCCTTTAACATTGCTTTCGCCAGAATGTAGTTGCTGTCGTTGTCTTCGGCATATAAAATTTTTATCTTTTCTTCTGTATCCATACTATGCAAAATCTCAACTATTCCAGTTTATTAATGTAAATATAGCAGAAAATACAGACATAAATACTTCCTTTAATAAAATTTAATCTATTGAACGCTTTAAGACCCCAATATTTCCCGTAACTATTTTGTTACATGGTGTAACGATTTTGTTTTTATGTCTATTTATGTGTTAATTATGATAATATTATTTATTATCCCATCAAAATTTTTAACTTTATGATAAATTAGAGCGTATGATTGGCATAAAGGCGAAAAAACACGACAGATTTACTGTAGAATTTAAACTGGGATATAATATAAATCAAAATATTGTTCA
>JAAXVX010000249.1 GCA_013335275.1 Bacteroidales bacterium | reverse complement strand
TTTGGGGCAAAACATTTTGTTGATAGCTGGAAAAAAGGATATGATAGAATAGCGGCAATGATAAATCTTGATTGTGTTGGATATGGTGACAGCATTCAGGTTGGAAACGGAAAGAGCGCCCCAAATCTCTGGGAAATAGCAAACGAGATTGATGAAACAAGTTTTAACTCAATGGTAGATAGAACCTGGAGCGGCGGAGGTGCAGATGCAACACCATTTCACGAAAAAGATATTCCGTGTTTGTATTTTGTAACAACAAACAGCTATGATCATCTTCATCTTCCATCGGACAAAGTTGAAACACTTAATTCTCTCTTGTATGAAAAAATAGTAAGACTTGCTCACCTAACAGCTCTTGAGGTGGCAAATGGCAATTATGAAAGAGAAGTTGTAATAAAATAATATAATCTAAGAGGATTGTATGATAAACCATTTAACGCATCTGTTTAAATATGATAACTGGGCAATGGAAAGAACGGCAAATTCAGTTATTAATCTTGAAGAAATTTTGCCCGCGGCAGTTCGTTTGCTTTCCCACATAATTTCCGCTCAACAAATTTGGTTAAATAGAATTACCGGAACACACAGCAAAATAACACCGTGGGATAACTACACTATAGATGAAGCAATCTCAAAATCCGCAGAGTTAACAAGTAAGTGGATAAATCTTTTAGAAGGAAACGAACAAACTTTTTTAGAAAAGAGGATACAATATCAAAACTCTAAGGGAGAAACGTTTACAAACTCGATAAAAGATATTGTTACGCATGTTATAAACCATGCTACGTATCATCGTGCGCAAATAGCACATCATGTAAAACATGCTAACGGTACTCCCGCCGTTACGGATTATATAGTTTATCAGCGAGAGTTTCAGAAATAACGGTCGGGAATATGAAAAATTGGGTCTTTCGGAGGAAGTATCTATTAATCCGTAAAAAGCTATATGCAAGTTATGCATTTGAAATTTAATCGCTATCTACAAAATATTTTGCATCCTGCTATAGCCATGTGCTTTAATCTCTGTCGTTTGATTAAATGTACATAATGAACTATTTCCCGAAATACTTTTGAATCAATAAAAGTAATTCGGCTTTGTTAATAGGCTTTGAAATATAATCATTGCATCCGGCTTCAATTGCCTTTTCACAGTCGCCAGATAGCCCATAAGCTGTCTGTGCTATTATAACAACCTCTTTGTTAAATTTCCGAATTTGGCGTGTGGCTTCGTATCCTCCCATATCAGGCATCCGAATATCCATCATTACCAAATCTATATCAGGATTCTTTTTGCACGCATCAATGGTTTCAAGGCCAGTACTTGCTTTTAAGATTTCTTTGCCAAACATTTTTATTGTAATGTCCATCAGCATTTCCGATACTTTATCATCTTCGGCTATCAGTATTTTTAGCTTTCTAAATTTATCGGGTTTTTCTGAAGGCACAATTTGCTGAACACTTGTTTCTTTTGTTGGTACAGCACAGTATGGCAAGGTAAAATAAAAAGTTGATCCAATGCCCTTCTTACTTTTCACCCAAATTTTACCACCCAGCATTTCTAGGTATGCTTTGGTTATAGACAATCCCAAACCCGCTCCTTGCTGAGTAAATTGGTCAGGAATATCTGCCTGAATAAAACGCTCAAAGATTGCATCCAGCCTGTCGTTTGGAATTCCGATTCCTGTGTCTTTTACATAAAATTCAAGATTCGTATCCTTTTTTATATACCCAATCTCAATTGTACCCTCGTTACTATATTTAATTGCATTTTTAACAAGGTTGGTAAGTATGGCATAAACTTTTTCACGGTCGGTTTTTAAGATGGCTTCTTTTGCAGGTAATGGGGTGTTAATTGAGAGTTTCATCCCTTTGGCCTCCACCTCGGGTTTGAAAAACGTATAGATGTATTCGATTTGTTCGTTTACATTCGACTCCTGTATTTCAAGCTTCATTAAGCCGGCTTCAATTTTAGAAATATCAACAATATCGTTGATGATGCTTAGCATACGGGCGCCACTTTTCTGGATAATCCTAATGTAATCTTGTTGCTCCTCTCCAGTAAGACCTGGTTCTTTCAGTAATTCGGCAAAGCCAATAATTCCGTTCATCGGAGTTCTGATTTCGTGGCTCATATTGGCAAGGAAAGCTGATTTAAGTCGGTCGCTTTCTTCCGCCTGCTCTTTGGCTTTCAATAGTTCCCTGGTTCGCTCTTCTACCGTTATCTCGAGGTTTTTGTTGGCATCTAAAACAAGCAATCTTTCATTGTCTAGTCTCTGGCTTAAGAAAAAGTTGCGTCGCGTATAATACTCGATGTTATATGCTGCAAACATTCCGATAAGATTTGCACTGATGAAGAAAAAATTGTTATTAATAAGTAATTCATCAGGCGTATGTGTATAATATATTGCTCCAATGTTATATAAAACGAGTATTGACCAACCGGCAATTGTAGCTAAAAAGAAACGGAGTTTAATAAAAAAGTAACCGGCAGAAAAGACGAGCATCATCCCCGCATAATAAGTATAATTTTCAGGTGCAAACATAGTCATGATGCTGATTCCGAAACCACCGGCAATAACACTTATGAGCAACAACGTTTGCCAAACTTTCTGAAATACCCGGGTAAAAGATAAAAGAAATACGATTATGAGTATTGGAATAACAAATAAAAAGCGGATAGCATGAAAAGCAGTTGCATATTCGGGAATTACTCGCGAATCGAGATAACCAAAGGCACCATAAAGAATTATTACTAAAATAAATGCAATCCTAAATTGAAGAATAGAATCAGAAAAGTATTTTTTCAAAAAAAGATGTTCATCCGCTTCTGAAAAAGCCAAAGTAATTTTATTAAAATTCATTGACGCGTATGTTATGTTTTGAATCATTCTGGGTTTTTTAATAGACATTGAGCAGTGGTTATAAAATGTTTGCAGGTTTCACAAAACAAGACTTATGTAACTACCCTTATCTGTATAAGTCTCACAAAAGTAA
>JAAXVX010000248.1 GCA_013335275.1 Bacteroidales bacterium | reverse complement strand
AAAATCTTTGTAAAGGCAAAAATCAAGCATTCAAGTGCCGTATTTGTGGAGACAGTAAACAGCAACCTCAGCAGCGTAAATATTGATACTTACGATATCATTGTATTTTACAGCCCGAGTGACATCAAATCTCTGCTGGAGAACTTCCCCGAATTTAAACAGAACGGGGTTAAGTTTGCCACATTCGGAACAACAACCTTAAAGGCCCTGAAAGCGGCAAAACTTACTGCCGACGTAGTTGCGCCAACACCCGAGGTTCCATCTATTGCCAAAGCTCTGCTTAATTACTTGGAACAAAAGTAATTCTGCAATATATAATGACAGAAACACGATACACATTCCGCAAAAAAGAGAGACTAAGTTCCATAAAACTTATAAATTCTCTTTTTGAAGATGGAAAAGCACTATTCAGCTACCCCTTTAAAATCTACTATAATACCAACCCTGAGGGTATTAACCGGATTTTGATTTCCGTACCAAAGAGGCAGCACAAAAAAGCTGTAAACAGAAATTTAATAAGAAGGCGAATACGTGAAAGCTACCGCCTTAATCGTGAAATTCTTGAATCTGTTCCGGGCCTGGATTTTGCAGTTGTTTATATCAGTTCCGAGATTCTTGATTACAATCAGATTAATACAGCATTAAAAAATGCACTCTCAAAACTTAAAAAATATTCTGATACAGATAGCATCGGCACCACTAATTCTGCTGATTAAATGCTATCAGTACTGCATATCTCCCTTAAAACCGCCATCATGCAGGTTTTCTCCAACTTGTTCGGCATACGCGCTTGAGGCAGTAAAAAAACACGGCCCCTTTATGGGGCTGTATCTTGCTGTAAAAAGAATCCTGAGATGCCATCCCTGGGGAGGCAGCGGGTACGACCCGGTTCCTTAATCTTCGTTAATTCCGAATCTCCGGAGAATAGCACTAAGATTTTTCTCATCCCTTGCCAGGTTAATAATCTCCTGCTTGGGAACTTTCATAATATCCATAAATACCAGCCCGTCCACACAATAATTAAAGTCCGGGTCCACATTGTAATTAATGATCTTGGCATTAATTTTAAGATATTTCTTGAGAAGTGTCGGCAGCCTGTACTCGTTATCGCTTAACTTCAAGAGGTATCTGTCAAATTTCTCGATGCTTTCTGATTTTCCTTTCATCAGGTCGTCCGGATTACTCCTGAGAAAGTCCGGAAAGAACGGGTTCTTGGGTCTAAGCTGTTTATCCATTCCCTCAAGAGAATGGTAGTCTTTCAGATACTGAATTATAAGGCTTCTGTAAAATTTAGGGTACCATGAACTTATACTCACAGGCCCGATAAGATACTTTATATTGCCGTCATTAAGAACCGAGTAAAGCAATCCTTTTATGAGAAGCATCAGGGGCAATGCCTCTTTTTGATACTCAACCGAAACAAAAGACCTTCCAAGTTCAATAGAATGTTTTAGATAATCAACGAAGTCAGGTTCGTAATCGAAAAGAGTTTTTGTATAAAAACCTTTAATCCCCTTTTTTGCAAGAATCTCCTTTCCATAACCGAGACGATATGCGCCAACCACTCTGGATTTATGTTTATCCCACAGTATCAGGTGTTTGTAGTAATCGTCATACTCGTCGGTATCGAGAGGTTTTTTTGTTCCTTCGCCCACGGCCCTGAACGCCTCTTCTCTTTTCCGGCCAAGTTCGTGCATTAATATTGGAATCGATTTTGAATCGGAGAGATAGCAACTAAAGTGTCCTGTTGTGAAAAGATGCTTTTCCTTAGAAAGCAGATTTATCTCTTTAACGAGTGAACGTCTGTTTTTTGGAAGAGCAATCGGGTTGGAGTATACCTCCTCCGGACGGATTATTTCGGATTTAACATTTGCTTCAAGTGCATATGTCCTGCTCCGTAAAAATTTTCCAAGAGACTGCAAGTCTTTGTATTCCGAGATTTCATTCACTGAAATGAGCTTGCCGATTCTCACCGGTACAGTTTTGCCGCTTTTGTTTAAAAGCTCCCCGGGCAGCCTGGCAGTTCGCAGCATTGGATGAATTTTTCCCAGCCAATGGAAGAAATTTGAATTGGTTCCGTGTACGTATACAGGTAAAACGGGAACTCCCGAGTTTTTAATAAGCTTTATTATAGACTGCTGCCACTCTTTATCCTGAATTATGGAAGTTCCGTATGTAGTAGCAACCTCTCCTGCAGGAAACAATCCAAGACATCCTCCGCTTTTAAGTGTTTCCGAAGCCATCCGGATTCCTCCGAAGCTCGGTGAAAGTTCGGGCCTGTCCGAAAATGGATTTACAGGAGAAAAGAAATCCTTAAGATTAGGAATAAGCGAAAGGATGAAGTTTGTCAGAAATTTTATATCCGGCCGGGCAGCACTGAAAATATTTATAAGGATTACTCCGTCAATAGCACCATAAGGATGATTTGAAACAATAATGAATGGTCCTTCCTGAGGTATATATTCGAGTTCTTTCTCAATTATATCGTATTTAACATTGAATTCGACAAGCAGGGCAGATGTAAAGTCTCTTCCATTGAACTCGGAGAAGCGGGCATATTTTTTATTTATCCTGTTTAGTCCAAGTATACAAAGCAGTAAGGATGCCAGAATGTTTCCCGGAAGGCCATGAACTTTGATAGCTCTCTTTAGGTCTGATTTTGATATAAGTTTCGAATTCATATTACTATGCAAATATAGTTTATTTGTTACTTTTACAAAAAATATACTTCGATTGCACCGTCAAATGAAAAGTAAGGAGATCAAAGATAACATAAGGGATAGAGTAAAGTTACTGCCTTCTCTTCCCGGTGTCTATCGCTTTTACAACAAGGAGGGGACAATTATATATGTCGGCAAGGCAAAAAGCCTTAAAAGCAGGGTTTCTCAATATTTTTTATCTGAAGAGGGTCTCTCTGCCAAGACTCGCGTGATGGTCTCAAAAATCGATCATTTTGAGCACACAATTGTTGAAAACGAATCCGAAGCGCTGCTTCTGGAAAA
>JAAXVX010000247.1 GCA_013335275.1 Bacteroidales bacterium | reverse complement strand
GAGAGAATTTCATTAAGGTGTGCAATTAATTTCATTAGCTCATCATACTCAGCCTGAAGTTTAGCTCTTTCCAGTCCGGTGAGTTGTCTTAATCTCATTTCAACAATTGCGCCTGCCTGAATTTCGCTGAAAGAGAACCTTGTCATTAAATTAGATTTGGCTTCATCAACTGTTTTAGAACCTCTTATTATTGCTATAACTTCGTCAATGAAATCAAGAGCAATAAGAAGCGCTTCCAGAATATGTGCACGTTTCTCTGCCTGTTCAAGCTCAAACCTGGCTCTTCTGAGGACAACATCGTGACGGTGGCGTACAAAATACTTGATAAGCTGTTTTAAATTAAGCAGACGCGGACGTCCGTCCACAAGTGCAATATTATTAACCGAGAAACTGGATTGAAGTTGAGTATACTTATATAAAGTATTCAAAACCACATTTGCGACAGTTCCGATTTTAAGTTTAATGACAATACGCATACCGTTACGGTCACTCTCGTCATTAATGTATGCAATACCTTCAACTTTCTTCTCTTCTACCAGCTCAGCAATTTTTTCAATTAACTCCCTTTTATTTACCATATAGGGAATCTCAGTAACAACAATGGTTTCTCTGCCGCTGTCGTTTACTTCAATATCGGTTTGGGCTCTTACAACAATCCTTCCTCTTCCTGTTTCGAATGCATCCTTTATACCCTGTATTCCCAGTATAGTTCCGCCGGTAGGAAAATCCGGACCCTTTATATGCTGAAGAAGTTCTTCAATAGTTATTTCATTATTGTCTATATAGCAACAAATTGCGTCAACAACCTCTGTGAGGTTGTGAGGAGGCATGTTTGTCGCCATTCCCACGGCAATTCCCGATGCTCCGTTTAGAAGCAAAAGGGGAGCTTTCGCAGGAAGAACAGTTGGCTCCTGAAGAGAATCGTCGAAGTTTGGACGAAAATCAACAGTATTTTTGTCAAGATCGGCCAATACATCTTCGGCAATTTTCCTGAAACGCGCCTCGGTATATCGCATTGCTGCAGCCGAGTCACCGTCAATGGATCCAAAGTTGCCCTGTCCGTCAACAAGCATATAGCGGAGACTCCACTCCTGGGCCATTCTCACCATTGCTTCATATACGCTTGAATCACCATGAGGGTGGTATTTACCAAGTACCTCACCCACAATACGGGCAGATTTCTTGAAAGAGGCTCCGGCGGTGAGCCCTAGTTCTGACATTCCGTATAAAACCCTTCTGTGCACAGGTTTAAGACCATCTCTAACATCTGGTAAGGCACGGGACACAATTACAGACATCGAATAGTCGATGTATGCACTTTTCATTTCGTCCTCAATGTTAATTCTGATTATTCTAGCTTTATTTTCAGCTTCTTGCATCATTTTATTTGTAACTTTCCGTTTTTAAAAAAGAGACGCTAAAATACGAATAAAAAATAGATTGAACAAATTGAAATTCTATTTGTCTAAATTGAGTAAATTCGCACATTATTTTAATTAACAGAATGAACCTTCAATTATCAAACGAGCTTAACGAAATTATCTCTTACAGCAGAGAAGAGGCAATGAGGATGGGTAGTTACACCATTGGTACGGACCATCTCATACTTGGAATATTAAGACATCAGGACAACTCTGCATTTGAGGCTCTTATCAACTTTGGGATTGACTATAAGTCGCTTAAAGCAAAGATTGAACTGCAGCTTAAAGTAGGAGATGTTGTTCCATTTGAACAGGCAGATAAATTAAATCTGTCAAAAGGAGCAGAAAACTCACTTAAAATCATGTATCTGGAGGCACGTTCTCTTAAAGAGTTCAAACCGGGCCCTGTACACCTTCTTCTTGCAATTCTCCGTAGTGACGAAGGAGTTGCGACAATCCTGCTCAGGGATTCCAGAGTAACTTATGACAGCCTTAGGGCGACCATTAAAGGGAAAGAATTTACTCATCCTTTAAACAATTCCGCTTTTGACGAAGAGATGGACGCATCTTCAAAAGAGCCAAATCCGGAAAACGCTGCCAAAATTATTAAAAGTGCCAGACCTCAAAGCGAAACACCGGTACTTGACAGCTTTGGCTTTGATCTCACGAATGCAGCTCATCTGGGTAAACTGGATCCTGTTGTTGGCAGGGATAAAGAGATTGAGAGACTTGCTCAGATTCTGGGCAGAAGAAAGAAAAACAATCCTGTATTGATAGGAGAACCTGGAGTCGGAAAATCTGCGATTGCAGAGGGCCTGGCACTGAGGATTTCTCAGAAAAAAGTATCAAGAGTTCTTTTGAACAAAAGAATTATATCTCTTGATATCGGATCTATTGTTGCAGGTACTAAATACAGAGGGCAGTTTGAAGAAAGGATGAAGGCAATTTTGAACGAAATTTCAAAAAACCCTGAAGTAATTCTTTTCATTGACGAGTTACATACACTCGTTGGCGCAGGAGGAGCTTCCGGCTCGCTTGACGCCGCAAACATGCTTAAACCGGCACTTGCACGCGGGGAAATTCAATGTATCGGAGCGACAACTCTCGACGAATTTCGCGAATACATAGAGAAAGACGGTGCTCTCGAAAGAAGGTTCCAGAAAATAATGGTAGAGCCAACCAATTTTGAAGAGACTCACAACATACTTCTTAATATTAAAACAAAGTACGAGTCTCACCATAATGTAAAATATACCGACGAAGCCTTAATTGCATGTATAAGGCTGTCTCAGAGATATATAACCGACAGATGCCTTCCGGATAAAGCCATTGATGCAATGGATGAAGCCGGTTCCCGTGTACACCTGACTCACCTGAAGGTTCCTGATTCAATACTTTTAATGGAACAGGAAATTGAGCCTATACGCATTGAAAAAAGGCTGGCAGTAAGCAACAATCAGTTTGAAAAGGCGGCACAATTACGCGACCTGGAAATGGCCAAAAGCGAAGAACTTGAAAAGGCTCAGAAAAGCTGGAACGAGGAGCAGAATCTTCATCCACAAGAGGTGAACGAACATGATG
>JAAXVX010000017.1 GCA_013335275.1 Bacteroidales bacterium | reverse complement strand
TCTTTAATTGCAACTATTGCGGTGTGCCTCCCCTCTTTTATAATCATCCTTCTCATTGCTCTGCTTTATAAACAATTTAAAAAGAATAAATGGTTCGATGCAGCGCTCTCCGGAATAAAACCGGTAGTATTGGGGCTCATTGCATCGGCAGCCATACTCCTTGTTACTCCGGACAATTTCGTGGACTGGAAGAGCTGGGTTTTGTTCGGAGCAGCTTTTGCCGCAACGCTATGGGGGAAGCAAAGTCCTATTCTGATTATAATTCTCGGCGGAATAGCCGGATACATATTGTATTAACATTTTGTATTAACATTAAACAAACTATAATGAAAAAATTACTTCTGATTACCGTATTTGCTCTCGGAATCGGCTCCTATGTATTTGGGCAGACAAATAAATACAGCACCCTTTATTATCAGAGAGCTTCGCTGTTTGAAAAACTCCCGGTGAATAATAGTGACATTATATTCTTAGGGAACAGCATTACCCATTTTGGCGAATGGAGCGAGATTTTTGACAACAGGCACATTAAAAACAGGGGCATAAGCGGCGATATAGTTCAGGGTGTATACGACCGTCTCGACCCGATACTTAAAGGGCAGCCAAAAAAGATTTTCCTGCTTATTGGCATAAACGATGTCTCTCATAATGTTACTGCAGATTCCATTGTGAACGGCATTGCAAAAGTTGCCGGCAAAATTGCTGCAGAGAGCCCAAAAACAAAGCTGTATATACAAAGCGTCTTTCCCGTTAACGAGAGTTTCAACATGTTTTTGGGTGCAACAAAAAAAGGAGACGTAGTAATTGAAATCAACAAGGGACTGCGCAAGTTGTGCCGGGATAAAGGACTCACATTTATTGACGTTTATTCTGCACTTAAGAGCAAAGACAGCGAAGCCCTGGACGCTCGTTATACAAATGATGGCCTGCACCTGATGGGGGAAGGTTATATGGTTTGGAAGAGTGTTGTGGTTAAATATCTAAAAGACTAAAACCCCACAGTTGTTGCCTTTAAACGCTCGTCGAGGCCGTGAGGAAACACAGGAAAAAACCCGGCACTGCTTAGTACCGGGTTTTTAAAAAATTTGGGTGGAAGATGGGGCTCGAACCCACGACCTCTAGTGCCACAAACTAGCGCTCTAACCAGCTGAGCTACGACCACCGTGTTCCCGAAGATTCGGGGATGCAAAAATAGATATTTTTTCCAAATAAAAAATAATAAATCGTTAAAAGATAGGGCAAATATCAATTCGTAAGCAAAAAGTTACAATTTAGTAGTCATTTATTAAGTTCTTTTTTCTACTTTTGCCGCTTGAAATTGTAATTGCTGAGAATTATAAAAACAATATAAAATTATGGCTCGCGAAATTAAATTCTCTCTGTTATACAGGGATATGTGGCAATCATCGGGGAAATATGTGCCGATGGTTCATCAGTTGAAAGAGATTGCACCTGTTATTATTGACATGGGTTGCTTCGACCGGGTTGAGACCAACGGCGGAGCATTTGAGCAGGTAAACCTGTTATTCGGAGAAAATCCGAATTATGCAGTTCGTGAATGGACAGCACCGTTTAACAAAGTAGGAATTCAGACACACATGCTTGAGCGTGGGTTGAATGCACTCCGAATGAATCCGGTTCCGGAAGATGTTCGTGAACTGATGTATAAGGTAAAGGCAAAACAAGGTACTAACATCTCACGCTCTTTCTGCGGACTAAACGATCCGAGAAATCTTGAATTATCGGCTAAGTATGCAAAGAAAGGTGGAATGATATCTCAGATTGCATTGAGTATCACCTCTTCTCCTGTTCATACAGTTGAATATTACATGAGTCTTGTAGATAAAGTTGTTGCTTTCGGTGCAGATGAGATTTGTCTTAAGGATATGGCAGGTATTGGCCGTCCCGCATTTCTTGGTCGCCTGACAAAATCAATTAAGGACAAATATCCTCACATTATCGTTGAATACCACGGACACTCCGGTCCCGGTTTTTCAGTAGCATCTATGCTTGAGGTTGCCCGTGCCGGTGCAGAATATATTGACGTTGCAATGGAGCCGCTCGCATGGGGCATGGTTCACCCGGATGTTATTACAATCCAGGCAATGCTTAAGGATGCAGGATTCCTTGTTAAGGATATTAACATGGATGCATACATGGAGGCAAGAAGGCTCACACAGACTTATATTGATGACTTCCTCGGTTACTTCATTGACCCAAGCAACAAGCAAATGACATCTCTCCTTGTTGGCTGCGGCCTTCCTGGTGGTATGATGGGCTCTATGATGGCCGACCTTAGAGGTTTCATGGGAGCAATCAATTCATCGCTCAGGAATCAGGGCAAAAAAGAACTTCAGCTAAACGAACTTGTTGTTAAGCTATTCCAGGAAGTAGAATATGTATGGCCTCGCCTTGGATATCCTCCTCTCGTGACTCCGTTCAGCCAGTATGTTAAAAATACTGCACTCATGAACCTTATGCACACATTGAAGGGAGAACCAAGATGGACTACAATTGACAAAGACACATGGAACATGATTCTGGGCAAGACCGGTAAGCTTCCCGGCACCCTTGCTCCTGAAATTGTTCAGATTGCAAAAGATAAAGGTCTTGAATTCTACACAGGCAATCCACAGGATGCCTTCCCTAATGAACTTGAGAAATTCAGAAAAGAGATGATCGAGAACAAATGGGATCTCGGACAAGACGACGAAGAGCTTTTTGAATTTGCGATGCACGAAAGACAATACCGCGACTATAAGAGCGGCGTTGCAAAACAAAGATTCAACCAGGAACTTGAAGCAGCAAAAACAAAGGCCGGTGCTCCAATTATTGTAACCCGTCCGGTTGTTGAGATGCCTAAGGTTGATGTAGAAAAAATCATAGAAAGATATCCAAATGCCAAACCTGTACAGTCTACAGTTAAAGGCCAGTTAATTTGGCAGTATGATATGATGGACGCTTCATCGGCTCCAAATATCGGCGAAGCAGTAGAGGCAAACAAAACAATGTGTTTCGTTCAGGCTTTCTACGGAATCGAAGAAATTAAACCGTCTTTCGGAGGTAAAATCGTGGCAGTATGCGCAAAGCATGGTGACACTGTTGCCAAGGGTGAAATAATCGCGTTTGTAGAATAACGTTTCTTTAATAACTTTATTGAGGCTGGCTAAAAGTGATTTAGCCGGCCTCTTTTTTTATTTTGAAAAACCTATGCAACGCACGAAGGCGGAAATGCATCTTTATATTGACCGGTCAAACAAACAACATTAACAAACATTATAAACTTTATAAAGATGAAAGGTAGATTTCTTAAACTATTATCACTTGTTATTATTTTAACAATCTCACTAGCCTCCTGCACAAAAGAAGGAACCGATTTGGGTAAATTTAATCTGAGCTACGGAGTTATAGTCGGAACAAATCCGGATTATTCCGTCAAACTTGATAATGGTACAACTCTAACCATTCAGGTTAACCGTGTTCCTCAAATAGTAGTTAAGGACGGACAACGGGTACTTGTAGATTACACTGTTCTGGAAGAAGACAAAACGCCTTCTGCAAATGCGGTACCTGCAACACAGCCGGTTATTCTCAATTACATCTATGATATCCTGGCAAAAGATGTAATCATGTCCTCAGCTGTGAACACTGTAGAAAAAAATGACAGCATTGGTCATGACTATATTGATGTTCTGGATGGATGGGTTGGATCTAAATATTTAAACATCCACTTCGAAGTGTTACGCGAGAACCCGGTTACCAAGCATATGATTTCACTTGTTTACGACGAAGTGAGAAGTACAGCCACCGACAAATACTTTACCTTACGCCACAATGCTTTTGGCGACAGAAGGGCTTATAATTCGTTCGGAAGGGTTTCTTTCAATATTGAGGACATTCTTAGTAATGTCGACATCAGCGAAGGCCGCAAAGTTAATATTCACCTTGAATGGAAAAGCGATTTTTACGGAAACCAGTCTAAAACAATTGTATTAAGTAACTGGTTCTGCGATTAAACAATAACCGGGATACTACCTAATAATGAGGCTGCCTGAAAAATCAGGCAGCCTCATTATTTATAGTGACCCCGGAGGGATTCAAACCCCCGACCTTCAGAACCGGAATCTGACGTTCTATTCAGCTGAACTACTAGGCCAAAAGCGGATGGCAAAGATACATATTTTATAATTCTCTAAAAAATGTATCTTTGCGGATGAACTTTTAACATAAAAATAGATGAAAGCATTTGTATTTCCAGGTCAGGGTGCGCAGTTCAGCGGGATGGGTAAAGAGCTGTATGACACGCAACCAAAGGCCAGGGAGCTTTTTGAAAAAGCAAATGAAATCCTTGGGTTCCGTATTACAGATATAATGTTTACAGGGACAGATGAGGAGCTTAAAAAGACAAAAGTAACTCAACCTGCAATATTCCTTCACTCAGTAATTTTAGCTAAATGCTATGAAGGGTTCAATCCTCAAATGGTTGCCGGACACTCGCTCGGAGAGTTTTCTGCACTTGTGGCTGCCGGAGCAATGAATTTTGAAGACGGGCTAAGGCTTGTTTCGACAAGGGCAAAGGCTATGCAAAAGGCATGCGAGCTGGAGCCGTCTACAATGGCCGCAGTGCTTGGCATTGAAGACGAAGTGGTTGACAGAATTTGCAAAGAAGTTAAGGGAATTGTCGTTCCCGCAAACTATAATTCAAATGGTCAGATAGTTATTTCCGGATCTATAGAAGCGGTTACTGAAGCTTGCGAACTGCTTAAAGCGGCAGGAGCGAAAAGGGCAATAGTACTTGCTGTAGGAGGTGCGTTCCACTCTCCTCTCATGGAGCCTGCAAGACAAGAACTGGCTGCTGCAATTGAAGCTGCCGTTTTCACCGAGCCTATATGTCCTGTTTATCAGAATGTAGATTCCAATCCGCACACAAATCCTATGGAAATTAAAGCAAACCTCATCAGCCAGCTTACTGCTCCGGTATTATGGAAACATAGTGTTGAGAATATGTGGGCAGATGGTGCAAGAGAATTTGTGGAACTGGGACCGGGAAGCGTACTTCAAAACCTGATTAAGAAAATTGCACCCGAAAGTATTACGGAAGGCCGTCAGTAGAGACTAAGCCATGATTACCGGCTGACTGAAAGAATAGTACTGAAGAGAGAAACAATTTCCTCTTTTTTGTCAATTTGGACATTGTGAGTTGAATAATACTCCTCAATAAACTCTTTTTTATCCGGGAAAAATTTCTGAAGGTTACGCCTTGTAACCAGATATTGTTTTCCACGGTTAACCAAAAACAAAGTTTCCCGGTATTCGTAATACAAAGTTGCACTTGAGGTTATTCTTTCAATTTTGTTGTTATCATTGTATACTTCAATCTTTTGTATCGAAGACACTTCGTTTGTCCCTCCATATGCCCCTGTTACTTTTTCCTGGCCAATATTAAGTGTTCTTGCAACAACAAGAGATGTTTCTCCATCGCTATTGACAACTTGCACATATTGATTATTGACCTTTAAAAAATATAATTTACCCGATGAAACAGACGCAATCTGTTTTTCGTCAGCTACAGCCAGAGTGTCTCCCTTAGGACCAATAAATCTAAGTGTTTGCGATAAAATGTGAATATTGATTTTTCCGTCGTAGGTGTCTCCGTTTAAAAATTTAATCCTGGCATCTGTGAAATTCTTCAGCAAATATATTTTGGATTTAAAAAATTCTCCTTCGATAACTTTGCCTCCGGAAACCTTAATATATCCCGATTGAGCCGACAACATCAAACAAGAAAACAGAAAAATAATAAATAAAGTGACCTTCTTCATAATCATTTTATTGGATTGATTTAGGGTGTTGAAAGTACTAAAATTACTTTTAAAATCTAAAAATATTTATTACTTTTGGATTATAGTTGATATACCATGCCCACTCCTCATCAAATAGCAAAAGAGTTCGAGATAGAGACAGAGCTTATATCGGCAAAACCCTTGGGCGGGGGCTTTGCCAAAAAAGGATGTATAGCAAAGAGATTTTCAATATGGTCTGTAACACGAAGGTGGCTACCGGCCATATTAATTTATTGTACCATTCAAAACTAATTACCGGCTAATCAGTTAAAAATAAACAAATTAATATAAGTACTAATATCTAAAAAAATAGCTATGGCAAAAGAAAAAAAATTCATTACCTGTGATGGTAATTACGCCGCAGCACATGTAGCATACATGTTTAGCGAACTTGCAGCAATTTATCCTATTACTCCGTCATCTACAATGGCCGAGTATGTAGATGAATGGGCTTCTTTCGGGAAAAAGAACATCTTTGGAGAAACACTAAAGGTGGTTGAGATGCAGAGTGAAGGAGGAGCTGCCGGAGCTTTACACGGAGCACTTCAGGCAGGTGTTCTTGCAACTACATTCACAGCCTCACAGGGCTTGCTTCTTATGATTCCCAATATGTACAAAATAGCCGGGGAACTTCTTCCAACAGTGTTCCACGTTTCTGCGAGAACGCTTGCATCTCAGGCTTTGTCCATCTTTGGCGACCATTCGGATGTGATGTCGGCAAGACAGACCGGTTTTGCATTCCTGGCCTCTAGCAGCGTTCAGGAGGCATTGGATATGGCAGCAGTTTCGCATCTTTCTACCCTTAAATCAAGGATACCTTTTGTACACTTTTTTGACGGTTTCAGAACTTCACACGAAATTCAGAAAATAGAAGACATCAACCCTGCCGACCTTAAGAAAATGATAAGCGAAAAATCTTTAAACAGTTTTCGCGGCAGAGCATTAAATCCTAACAGGCCTGTAACAAGAGGAACAGCACAAAACCCGGATGTATTCTTCCAGGCTCGTGAAGCCTCAAACTCTTTCTACGACGGAGTTCCGGATATCGTAGCAAGATATATGGGAGAGGTAAGTGAACTTACAGGAAGGCATTATCTTCCATTTGACTATTACGGCGACCCTGAGGCAGAAAACATTATAATCGCAATGGGTTCTGTTTGTGAAACAATTCGCGAAACTGTTGACTACCTTATTGAGAAAGGTGAAAAAGTGGGCGTTATTACAGTTCGCCTGTACAGACCGTTCTCGGCAAAATATTTCTTCCGCGTACTTCCAAAGAGCGTGAAGAGAATTGCTGTTCTTGACAGGACAAAAGAACCGGGTGCAGTTGGCGAACCTCTTTATGTAGACATCAAATCGGAAATAGCAGAGAAAGGCGGGAAAATGCCGCTTATCGTTGGCGGACGTTATGGCCTCTCTTCAAAAGACACAAGCCCTGCTCAAATTTTATCGGTTTTTGACAACTTAAAAATGAAAGAGCCTAAGAACGGCTTCACAATTGGTATCGTAGACGACGTAAGCTTTAAATCACTTCCTTTGAAAGAGGAAATCAGCCTTGCCAAAAAAGGTGTAAAAGAGTGCAAATTCTACGGACTTGGTTCAGATGGTACAGTAGGCGCAAACAAAAATACAATTAAGATTATCGGAGAAACTACTCCAAAATATGTTCAGGCATACTTCGACTACGACTCTAAAAAATCCGGCGGGTATACTTGTTCTCACTTAAGATTTGGCGACACTCCTATCACTTCGCCATATCTGGTTTCAAATCCCGATTTCGTGGCCTGCCACGTTACTTCATATCTGAATAAATATGATGTTTTAAGAGGAATAAAGAAAGGCGGCACTCTTTTGCTTAATACACTCTGGTCTACTCAGGAAACAATTGACAAACTTCCCGACCATATTAAAGCAACCATTGCCAAAAAAACTCTTAATCTGTATATTATCAATGCAACCAAAATTGCAGAAGAGATTGGCTTAGGAAACAGGACAAACACCATCCTTCAGTCTGCATTCTTCCAGATTGCTGATATTATCCCTGCAGAACAAGCCATTAAGGAGATGAAAAAGGCTGCCGAAAAATCTTACGGCCGCAAAGGTGATACAGTATTGAAAATGAACAATGCTGCTATTGACAGAGGTTCGGAATACGAGAAGGTAGAAGTACCTTGCGACTGGAAGAACCTCACTGGTAAGTTCCGCCCTTCAAACTTTGACAGGCTTGCACCGGACTGGGTAAGAAATGTGGCAGATGTTGTAAACTCTCAGGCAGGCAATGACCTTCCTGTAAGTGCATTCCTTCACCTCGAAGATGGAACAATTCCTTCAGGAACAGCAGCATACGAAAAGAGAGGTATTGCAACTCATGTTCCGGAATGGCAGCCTGAAAACTGTATCCAGTGTAATCAGTGCGCATACGTTTGCCCTCACGCTGCAATTCGTCCGTTCCTTATGAATGAAGATGAACAGGGAAAAGCTCCTGCCGGAATTAAGAAGGTTAAAGGAAACGGTCCTTTCAAAGATTACAGTTTCACAATCCAGGTTACTCCAATGGACTGCACAGGTTGCGGCAATTGCGCCGATGTATGTCCTGCAAAGACAAAGGCTCTTGTTATGAAGCCTCTTGAAACTCAGGAACACGAGCAACCTAATTTTGATTATTTACACGGAGTTATCGGATACAAAGACACAATCCAGCCTAAAACACAAAATGTAAAGAACCTGCAGTTCTCTCAACCTTTGTTTGAGTTCTCGGGTGCTTGTGCAGGTTGCGGAGAGACACCATACATCAAGGCTATTACCCAGCTCTTCGGAGACAGGATGATGATAGCAAATGCTACCGGTTGTTCTTCAATCTTTGGCGGGTCATTCCCTGCATCGCCATACACTACAAACAGAGACGGTAACGGTCCTTCATGGGCAAACTCACTGTTCGAAGACAATGCAGAATTTGGGCTTGGAATGCATTTAGGATCTGAGCGCGTTCGCGAAAGAGTTGCAAAACTAATGGCAGATGGTATTGAGTGTGAAAAATGCACTCCGGAGATGAAAGTATTGTTCGGAGAGTGGCTTGGAAAACGCAATGATGCCGCTGCAACAAGGGAAATAGCAGATAAATTGATTCCGCTTGTTTCTTCATGCAGTTGTGACATTTGCAAAGAACTTACAGTGCTCAAAGAATATATGGTTACCCGGTCTCAATGGATATTCGGAGGAGACGGATGGGCATACGACATCGGATACGGCGGACTTGACCACGTACTTGCTTCCGGAAATAATGTAAATGTTCTGGTGCTTGATACCGAAGTTTATTCAAATACCGGTGGCCAGTCATCAAAATCTACCCCTGCAGGAGCTGTTGCAAAATTTGCAACATCCGGCAAAAAGATCCGTAAAAAAGACCTTGGAATGATGGCAATCAGCTACGGATATGTATATGTTGCTCAGGTTGCAATGGGAGCAAGCCATAATCAGCTTATGAATGTTCTTAAGGAAGCAGAGGCATACGACGGACCTTCATTGATTATTGCATACGCTCCATGTATCAGCCACGGCCTGAAGAACGGAATGGGCGCTTCACAAATGGAAGAGAAAATGGCAGTTGAAAGCGGATACTGGCATCTCTATCGCTACAACCCAATGCTGGAAGCAGAAGGAAAAAATCCTTTCACACTCGACAGCAAAGAACCGGATTGGAGCAAGTTCCAGGGATTCATAAAGGGAGAAGTTCGTTACTCTTCACTCATTAAGACTTTCCCTAACGAGGCTACCGAGCTCTTCAAACTTACCGAAGAGTATGCAAAATGGCGCTACAATTCTTACAAGAAATTAGCTGCTAACGCATAATTGAATCTTCTTAATTACAATAAAAAAGAGCACCAAAACGGTGCTCTTTTTTTATATCAGCGAATCTCTGGTTGCGAGTTATTTCGAACCCAAAGTAGCAAGTACGGACTCAATTATTGATTTTTCACGACTTGAAGCAAGGTCAAATATCTGCTGCGCCTCGTTTACGAGTTTTTCTGAGACTGTCTTGTCTTTAAGGTCCGCAGAGTTTATACGTACATTCATATAGGCGCCGTATATAGCCGAGCGAAGGGCCAACGCACCCACTCCGGCATCGGAAAGGGAGTTTGGATTTCCCTCTTTTGCCATAGCCTCTACAAGGTCAAAAGCCGAATAGGCAACCTTCATGGTGCGAAGCGGTATTTCTGTTGCATATTGCGTTGCGGCCTGAATTGCTGCGCTTCTTGCTGCTTTTTCCTCGTCATTTCCTTTTGGTAGCCCGAATGCAGTAAGAATTTTGTTGAATGAGTTTGTATCTTCATCTACCAGATAGAGCATTTCACTCATTATCGACTGACCTTTTTCCGCCCAATCCGAGAAATACTGCCAGCGGTCGTCCCATCCCGGTTTATGAGAAGAGAGGTTTGCCACCATTGTCCCAAGGGCAGCGCCAAGTGCTCCCATGTAGGCAGAAATTGACCCGCCTCCAGGTGCAGGTGATTCACTTGCAGTTTCAACAGCAAATCCTTTTACTGTTAAATCTATCAGTTTTTTAGCAGCACCGTCTTCCAGAAGATATTCGATTACCTTCTCTTTTGCGTCAAATGGCTTTAGATCGTCCAGACCCATAGATTTAACGGCAATTTTAATTATCTCTTCTTCTGCAATACCCAAAGAACGATTTTGCTTAGCGAGATAATATTTACCGGCTTCAATAAGTACCTTCTTTGGAATGAGGCCAACAATTTCGCAACCTGTTACTCTTATCCCGCGCAAAGCAGCCTTTTCTACAACTTCGTCAAAAGCAATATGTACAGGAGTCTGAGTGATATTTGTAACATTCATGGAAACCTGAGCGATGCCGTATTCTTCTATAAACCAGCCAATCGCCTTGCATCCCTTTAATGTCCCCGGAATCCATACATCTGCTCCTTTTTCGTCTTTTACCACTTTACCGGTGATAGCATTTCCTTCTCTTTTTTTACGGCCTTTTTCCCTTACGTCAAAAGCTATTGCATTTGCTCTTCTGGTTGATGTTGTATTGAGGTTGAAATTGATTGCAACAAGAAAGTCGCGGGCACCAATTGCAGTTGCTCCTGTATGAGATGTTCTTTCCGAAAACTGAGCAGGTCCAAAATCCGGTTTCCATTGCGGGTTCAAAAATTTATTTGCAAGTCCCTCATATTCGCCCGAACGGCAAGTTGCAAGATTTCTTCTCTCAGGTGTGAATGCTGCGCTTTCATAGCAATAAACAGGAATCATTAGCTCCTCTCCCACTCTTTTTGCCAGTGTTCTTGAATATTGGGCACACTCTTCCATAGTCACTCCGGCAATTGGAATAAAAGGGCACACATCTGTCGCTCCCATTCTCGGATGCTCTCCATGATGCAGACGCATGTCGATTAGCTCTCCTGCCTTCTTAATTGCCTGAAAAGCGGCTTCAATGATTTGTTCCGGAGCACCAACAAATGTTACAACAGTTCTGTTTGTTGCAGCACCCGGATCTACATTAAGCAGCTTTACCCCTTCTATTTTTTCAATTTCATCTGTAATCTGCTTAATGATTTGCATATTGCGTCCCTCGCTAAAATTTGGG
>JAAXVX010000246.1 GCA_013335275.1 Bacteroidales bacterium | reverse complement strand
GTTCCCTGAAATAGCCTTTTGCCTGAACGTCTTCTCCTGTTTGCACAAGAGTCCTGCCAAGTTCATAAAGCACTTCCGGGTAGAGTTTGCTGTTTTCTCCGTTTTGAAGGACTGCTTTTAGTATTTCAACTTTTTTTGCATCGTTTCCAAGAAGACCCTGAGCAACTGCCATCTGATAGTTTGCGTATACATATGCATTTATGTCGCTGCGAGATATCTGGCTGAACAGTTCTGTAGCAGCAGCATATTTGCGTTGCATGAAAAGTGCATCACCCAGCCTCAGCTTTGCTTCTGTCCCGTATTGAAGGGTTCTGCCGGATGCAATATATCTTGAGAACCACTGTTCGGCAGAAGTAAAGTTTGCCATTTTAAAATACCCGTATCCAAGGTTGTAAAGTGCAACCGGATATTCTGCACTGCTTTTGAAACGGCTGTTGTTTGTAACGAGTTCAAGGTTTGTCTCCACAGATTCGGAAAACTGGTTGTCGCGGAAGAGTGCTTCTGCAAGCCAGAATTTCGCAAGGTTCTGGAGGGGCAGGTTATAACTTCCGTTTGAAATGGAAAGCTGAAGGGTTGGAATCGCATCGCGGAAAGCTCCCAGATTAATTTGCTGCATTCCCCTTAAGAAAGATACTTTTTGCAGATTTATCAGGTCCGAAGGTTGCGGAAACCTTATGAGTTTTAACGCATCGGTTGCTCCCTTGTAGTCCTTTGATATAATATATGACGTTGCTATGTAATTCTGTATTTCGTTATACTTTGAATCAATAGGCGAGAATTCGTTCAGATACTGGCGAAAAACAGAAATGTCGGAGTTGATGTCAAACGAAAGCTTGGCAAAATTGAACATTGCATCTTCCCTTATTGCAGGGTCGAAATTGTACCTTGCCGCACTCCTGAATGAAACCAGCGCTGCCTGTTTGTTTTTTGTCTGGATATAGCTGTTCCCCAGGTGATAAAGGGCGTTCTGCGAAAGAGTGTCGCCAATTTCGTTAAGCTTTGTAAACGAATCTATCGCCTGCTGATAATTCTTCATTGAGTAGGCAATGATTCCGGAGTAGTAAATGTCTTTTCTGCTAAGCTCTTTGCTCGCAAAAGAGAATTGCCCGAAATAGAAATTTGCCTTTTCTACATTTCCGGTTGCAAAATATGCTTCGGATAGAATCCGGGCCATTTTATTCTTAAACTCTCCACTGAGCGACTTGTACAGAACTTCTCCCTTTGCAGTAACACTTTCGTAATCCTTTAACATGAAATGAGACTCAAGAGAGTAGTAGCCTGCAAGAGTGCTGAACCTTGGGTCTTTTTCTATTTTTCCAAAGAGCTCTATGGCTTTTTTAAAGTCCTTTTGCATATACCGGATATATGCAATATAGTATTGACTCGGGTTGGAAAAAGAGCTGTATTTCGCTCCAAGGACCAACTGGAAGAGTTTCTCGGATTCAACGAGTTTTCCTGTTCTCATGTTGCAGTATGCAAGCTGAAAGTTGTACTCGTTTATCTGCTCTTTTGCCAGGTTTTTACTGTTTATTTTTTGAAGAATATCATAAGAAGTGATGTACTCCTGCTGTTTAAAGTAATATCCTGCCTGCTTTAAACGGATGGTCTCCTTTTCGCTTGAATATGGATACTTGTCAAAATAATCTTTTACAAGACCTTCTATATTTGGTTTCCGGAGTTCAATTGAACAAAGCAGCGAAAGAGCCTCAGCATCGGCATATTCAGACGCAGAAAGCGTCCTTGTAACAGCAAGCGCATCGTTTATCTCTTTAATGGCAGCAGAATACATCTCTCTGTCATATAGTTGCGTGGCTGCCTTCATCCTGTCACGAAAATCCCTCTCTCTGTTTTCCGCTGAAGCAGGTGCAACAAGGGTAAAAATGAATATTGATATAGCGAGGGTTCTCAAGGTCTTTAACATTGTTGTCATACGATAAAATATTAATAACAGGATGTTTTAAAGCTCAAATTTAGTAAATTTGCATCAATTAACAGCCAAAATTATGCCACCGGACTACAGCGAACCCATAATAGATTTATCGGGAATAGATATTGTAAAGGAAGAGAGTCTTATAGTTTCCGAACTTAACCTTAAACTCATGAGAGGAGATATTCTTTATCTCATAGGAAGGGTGGGGAGCGGAAAAACCTCAATAGTTAAGTCAATCATTGCGGAAATTCCTGTAAACAAAGGAACGGCAATGGTTGCCGGTTTCAATCTGATAAACATTCGTGAAAGGGAAATACCGCTTTTGCGAAGAAAAATAGGCGTTGTCTTTCAGGATTTTCAGCTTTTAAACGACCGCACGGTTTACAACAACCTTAAATTCGTTCTGGAGTCCACCGGATGGAAAGACGAAAAGGACATCGAAGAGATAATAAAATCAAAACTGGAAAGTGTGGGGATGGGACTGAAGGCCCACAAAATGCCTCATCAGCTTTCCGGAGGAGAACAGCAGAGAGTGGCAATTGCCAGAGCTCTTCTAAATGATCCGGAAATAATCCTGGCCGACGAGCCTACCGGAAATCTTGATGTGGATACTGCAAACGAAATAATGAATGTTCTCATGAAGATTCACAGGGAGCAGAATCCGGGAATAATAATTGTTACCCACAACCGCTCCATTGTAAAACGTTACCCGGGCAGGGTGATGCTTTGCGAAAACCTTTCCTGCAACGAAATTGATGCCGTGCAGGAGATTGATATTTCCCAGATGCTTGAGGAGGATGTCCTCGAATAATATTTCCCCGCAAAGATGAAGAGGTCCGACAGATACAAAGGTATTCTTGACTGGTTCGCTGAAAATGTTCCCGTTGCCCAAAGCGAACTCAAATTCAGGAACCCGTATGAACTTATTGTTGCCGTTATTCTTTCTGCACAGTGTACAGACAAAAGGATTAACATGGTCACACCTCCATTGCTGAAAAGATTTCCTGACCCCGTTTCGATGTCTGAGTCTTCCGAAGAGGAGATTTTCAAATACATACGGTCGGTTACATTTCCAAACAACAAGAGC
>JAAXVX010000016.1 GCA_013335275.1 Bacteroidales bacterium | reverse complement strand
TTATCGTAAACGGTTTCATCAGAAATCAGTCAGGAAACACAGATAACGATGTAACGGGAAATGAGCTTTTCAACAATGGAGTGCTTATAGAAAATACAAGAACAGGTATCAGCAATAAGGATAATTTTTACACAGTATCGGGAAATCTAAACTATACCCATACGTTTAAAGAAAATCAGGAGGTAACTCTTAATGCAGATTACGGCTATTACGACATTGGAAAGAACAGTGCCCAGGACAACTATTTTTCTGATAGCCAGGGTGCGGAGACAAGAGTTCCTTCTATATTCAAAAGCAGTTCAAACCAACTGATTAACATAATGTCCCTTAGAGCAGACTACGAACAGGTTATCTTTAAATCCATTAAGATGGAGGCAGGTGCCAAGTGGGCCCAAAGCAGGACAAACAATGACCTCGTGCGGAATGACCAGGTTAACGGCAACTGGATTGTCAACAACCAGTTAAGCAGTAAATTCAATTACACGGAAAATATTTCTGCAGCATATGTTTCTCTTGCAAAACAGTTCGGAACAGTTTGGAGCGTCAAAGGCGGTATCAGAGCAGAGATGACAAACTCAACCGGTGAATGGATAAGCGCGGACACTGTTACCACTAAATCTTATCTGGATGTTTTTCCAACTGCTTTTGTTGGCTACACACCCAATAAGAATCTAAGATTCGGGCTCTCATACACAATGAGGATTCAAAGACCAAGTTTCTTCCAGTTAAATCCTTTCAGAATGTATATAGATGCAAATAGTTCAGTTGAAGGCAATCCAAACGTGAATCCGCAGTATAATCATCAGATCAGCCTCTCTTTGGGTGTAAAACAACACTTGTCGTTTGCACTTCACGGACAATTCCTGAATAACGCCATCATTCAGAATGCGTATTTCAATTCGCAAACCGGAGAGAAAAAACTCATTTGGGATAACTTTGGAAAACAATCGTTTATGGGAGGATCTGTGTCTTTAACAGAATTTCCCATCACAAAATGGATGATAATAAATGCAAATGTCTTTCTGGCAAACGTTGAAAATAAAACTGAGGGTTATAACAGCAGTTCAATATTTTCAAACGGAAACATCAATACGGCATTCCTTTTGCCTAAAGACTACAAAGTTGAATTGACAGGCGTTTTCCAAAGTAAAATTCCTTACGGATACTTTACTGTTGACCCTACATATGAAATATCTGTGGGAGTTAAAAAAGGGTTGTTCAAAAATATGGGAACTCTTTCGCTTAATGTCCATGATATATTTAACAGCCTTAAAAACAATGTGTCATTAAACACAGACCAGCTGAATGCATATTATTTTACATCTCTTAGCAGGAACCGTACTATAACATTAAGTTTTCAGTATCGTTTTGGCCAAAGCAAAGGAATGAAAATGAGAAAGGTTGGCAACGCCGAAGAGGCAAGCCGTGTTGGAAACGGGAACTAATTTCCGCACTTATTTAGAAAGTATTAAACAATTAAATAGAAAAGTCCCGGTACGGGAGTATCATATGAAATTTAGGTGAACATTCATAAAACAGTACGTCCCTACCAAAGGAAAGCCGGTTTAACAACCGGCTTTCTCATTTTTATAAATATTTACAGAACTGAAAATTAATGTCCTGCCGCTTTTAAAGTATTATTCAACAGCGAAATAATAGTCATAGGGCCCACACCGCCTGGAACGGGCGTAATATATGAGCATTTTGGAGATACTTCCCTGAACAGGACATCTCCCACTAAACGGAAACCGCTCTTATTATCGGCTTTTACTCTTGTTATACCAACATCAATAATAACAGCGCCGTCTTTTACCATATCACCGGTGAGAAATTCGGGTATGCCCAATGCTGCAATTATAATATCTGCATTTAAAGTATGTTCTTTTATGTCTTTGGTGCGGCTGTGGCAAATTGTAACAGTGCAATCTCCCGGTTTGGATTTCTGAGACAGCAGATTAGCCATAGGCCTGCCGACAATATTGCTTCTTCCTATTACAACGCAGTTTTTACCCGATGTTTCAATATTGTACCTTTTCAGAAGTTCCATAATGCCCCATGGTGTTGCCGATACAAAAGACGGCAGGCCAAGTACCATTCGTCCAACATTTTCGGGGTGAAAACCATCAACATCTTTTTTGGGATCAATTGTTTCAATTACTCTCTGCTCATTAATGTGCTTAGGAAGAGGAAGCTGAACAATCAGTCCGTCTATATCGGGATTGGCGTTAATTGCGGCAATTTCATTTATTAGAAAATCCTCAGTAATCGAGTTTGAAAACCGGAGTATTGTAGAGGTGAATCCTACTTGCGCGCAGGCCTTTTCTTTATGTCCGACATATGTTTGAGACGCACCGTCATCTCCTACAAGAATTGCTGCAAGGTGTGGCCTTTTTCCCCCTTTCAGGAGAATTTCATCCACTTTTGCGGCTATTTCAATTTTAATCTCATCTGCTGTCGCCTTTCCGTCCAGAATTATCATATACCTGATTTGAATTATATTATCTGCGTAAACCTCCGATTGCCTTCATTGCATTTTTTCCGCCGCCGGCGAAATTTTTCATCACTTTGCGGGTATCTTCGAATTGCTTTATAAGCCTGTTAACTTCGGCAATAGAAGTTCCGCTTCCGGCTGCAATCCTTTTTCTCCTGCTTCCGTTTAAAACTGCAGGATTATCTTTTTCTTCAACAGTCATTGACTGAATTATCGCCTCAATGCTTTTAAAAGAAGAGTTGTCCATGTCAATATCTTTGAGCGCTTTTCCCATTCCAGGAATCATTGAGGCAAGCTCCTTGATATTTCCCATCTTTTTAATCTGCTGAATCTGGCTGTAAAAATCCTGAAGGGAAAACTGATCTTTTGCAAGTTTCTTCTGAAGCCTGCGTGCCTCGACTTCGTCAAATTGTTCCTGAGCCTTTTCTACCAGAGAGACAACGTCTCCCATGCCCAATATTCTGTCTGCAATCCTTTTTGGATGGAAAACATCAAGTGCCTCCATCTTTTCGCCCGATGAGGCAAATTTGATTGGCTTATTAACGACTGCCATAATCGAAAGGGCCGCACCGCCTCTGGTATCACCGTCAAGCTTAGTAAGTACGACTCCGTCAAAATTGAGCCTGTCATTGAAAGCTTTTGCTGTTTCAACGGCATCCTGACCGGTCATTGCGTCAACAACAAACAAGGTTTCTGTGGGCTGTACCGTTTTTTTGATTGCAGCAATTTCCGTCATCATCTGCTCATCAATCGCAAGACGACCGGCTGTATCTATTATTACTAATGAATACCCCTCCTGCTTTGCTTTGGAAATTGCATTTTTTGCTATCTGAACAGGATCTTTTGCTCCCTCTTCCGAATATACAAATACCCCAACCTGGTCGCCAAGGATTTTCAACTGTTCTATAGCAGCAGGCCTGTACACGTCACAGGCAACAAGCATGGTTTTTAACCCTCTTTTCGTTTTACAGTTGAGAGCAAGTTTTCCGGAAAATGTTGTTTTACCTGAGCCCTGTAAACCGGCAACCAGTACAATTCCGGGATTGCCTTTAACGGAAATGTCCTGAGCCTCGCTGCCCATGAGCAGGGTAAGCTCGTCATGAACAATTTTTGTAAGCATCTGGCCCGGCCGGACAGCCTTAAGCACATCCTGCCCCATTGCCTTTTGCTTCACATCATCACAAAAATTTTTGGCAATTTTATAACTTACATCGGCATCCAGAAGGGCCTTTCTGATTTCTTTAAGCGTTTCGGCTACGTTTACCTCAGTAATCCTCCCCTCACCTTTAAGCAGTTTAAAGGAGCTCTCCAATCTGTCAATTAAATTTTCAAACATCATTTAATAGGAATATTTTTGTGACTAACTATTTCGATATAAAACCATTAAGGATTTTTCTTCCATCCTCGTTTACAATTGCCTCAAGATGATATCTCACCAGCTCAGAGTGAAATATGTATGGATCTCTGAGAAAAGTATAGGAGCCGTTCCATGAGTATATTTTGGCCATGGCAGATGTAAAAAACAAAGTAACCAGCTCTTTGTTGAGATCGTCCCTGTAAAGCGACTCAGTAATTCCTCTTTCCAGATTTTCGTAAATTATCTTTGAATAGAACGACATCCTGTTTGTATGGTCCAGAAGTTTCAGATCCGGAAGATATTTAGATGAGTCGCTGAGCAGCAGCGGGCCTATTTCAGTTAGAGATTTATTCATCATGTCGCTTGTATGATGTAATGCCTCAATAGCATTACGTCCCTGGTTAAGCGCAAGATTTATACGGAATTCAATGTCTCCGAGTACATACTGCATAACTGTACGCATCAGCTCTTCCTTACTGTTGAAATTGTTGTAAAGAGTCTTCTTTGTAAGTTTAAGGTCGTCTGCAATCTCTTCCATTGTCATCTTAAGTCCCTTTTGCCTGAATAGTACGTACACCTGGGAAACGTACCGATCTTTAGAACTTACTCTGCTCATAATTTGTTTTTCTTTAGTAAATAAAATTAACTGTTAAATATTTTCGGAAAAATATTCAGGAGCAATATCTTTTTGGTTATATCTCATGGCCATTACCTGTCCGTATGCGCCGGCAGAACGAATTGCAACCAGATCGCCTCTTTTGGTTTGCGGAAGAAGGAGATTCTTCCCGAAGCGGTCGCTTGACTCACACACCGGACCTACTACATCATAGCGCATCATTCTTCCCTTCGAGGTAAGGTTGTCTATTCTGTGGCTTGCCTGATACAGGGCCGGCCTTATCAGGTCGTTCATTCCGGCATCAAGAATGGCAAACTTCTTCCCTTTACCCATTTTCACATACAGCACTCTTGAAATAAGCGAGCCGCACTGAGCAACTATTGTTCTGCCCGGCTCAAAATGAATTTTTTGTCCCGGATAAACTATAAGGTTGCTGTTTATTATTGAGAAGTAATTTTTGAAGTCGGAAATCGGGTTTTCATCCGGGTTAACATAATCTATTCCCAAGCCACCCCCAAGATTGATGTTTTCAATAAATATTCCCCTTTCAATAAACCACTTCTGAAGTTCGTTTATTCTTTTGCACAGCATTGAAAAAACATTCAGGTCGGTTATCTGTGAGCCCACATGAAAGTGGAGACCTATGAGATTGATATTTGAAGATTTTTTTATTGTAGCGAGTACATCGTCAAACATCCATGGACTTATCCCAAATTTGTCCTGAGACCGTCCCGTGCTGATGTATTTATGTGTATGAGCATCAATGTCCGGATTAATCCTAAGGGCTATTCCTACCTTTTTGCCCATTGATTCTGCAATGGAATTAATAACTTCAATTTCCGGCACAGATTCACAGTTAAAACAGAAAATTCCGCCTTCGAGAGCAGTTTTTATCTCTTTGTCGGATTTGCCTACCCCTGCATATACAACTTTATCAGGAGAAAAACCTGTTTTAAGAGCGAGAGAAACTTCATTGCCGCTTACACAATCGGCACCAAGACCGAAATCCTTTATGAGTGAAAGAACTCTCACATTTGCATTTGCCTTTAATGCATAGTGTGCATGATAGTTATATTTTTTTAATTCATCGGTATACCTTTTCAGAGTTTCTCTGAGAAGTTCCATGTCATAGTAATAAAACGGTGTTTCAAGCGTCTTAAATCTCTCGGTTTCTTTAATTTGGACCATTGTTAATTGTTAATGGGGGTTTGAATCGGCAAAATTAGTAAAAAACTTGTACTTAATTTAAAATATCTATCTTTGCACAAATTATACTGAAAAGAGAATGAAACCAACAAAGAAGGATCTCCTTAGGGAGACAATAAAGCACATTGATGTCACAAAAATTGACTCAACGCTTCTTATAGATTCAATGCGTGACATGTCGTTTTCATCAAGAGATACAGCTTCGGCAGCAGATATTCTCCAGCTTATGATTAACGACAAAGAATCAACCAACTGGCTCATACTTGCCGGCAGCACATCTGCAGGCGGTTGTATGCAGGTTTATGTGGATATGCTCCGTTTCAATATGATTGATGCTATTGTTTCCACAGGTGCGTCAATTATTGACATGGACTTTTTTGAAGCATTAGGATACAAACACTACAGGGGAACACAATTTATTGACGATACACACCTGAGAGACAATTATATAGACAGGATTTACGATACATTTATTGATGAAGAAGAGCTTCAGTCTTGTGACTCAACAATAAAGCTTATTGCTGACTCTCTCGAACCAAGACCTTACTCTTCAAGAGAATTCATTTACGAAATAGGAAAATGGCTAAGCAAAAATTCAAAGAAAAAGAACTCTTTGATTCAAACCGCCTACGAGCTCAATATTCCTATCTTCTGCCCTGCATTCAGCGACAGCAGTGCCGGTTTTGGCCTTGTAATACATCAGGTAGAAAAACTGAAAGCCGGGAAACCATATCTTTCAATTGACTCAGTAGCCGATTTCCGTGAACTTACAGAAGTTAAACTTTCTGCCAAAACAAGCGGGCTGTTTATGGTAGGTGGCGGAGTACCTAAGAACTTTGCTCAGGACACTGTTGTTTGCGCAGAGTGTCTGGGATTTGATGTACCGATGCACCAGTATGCCGTTCAGATAACAGTTGCCGATGTACGCGACGGCGCATGCTCTTCTTCTACACTCAAAGAGGCAAATTCATGGGGAAAAGTCAATACCGCTCACGAACAGATGGTATATGCAGAAGCAACTACCGTTGTTCCTATGATTGTTAGTTATGCATATCATAAGGGTGACTGGAAGAAACGCGAAAGAAAGAATCACACAATGCTTTTTAAAAACGGGACAAAAGGAAGCGGAATCCTTTTAGTTGATAATAAGTAGATACTATCTAATCTAAATACAAAAGAGGCTGCCTGTTTTCAGGCAACCTCTTTTTTTAAAATAACTATTTAAGATTACTGCTTTTTCATCCTGATTTCAACAATGAAACCTGCAACGAGTCCCAGTCCTCCAAAAAGCAACGTTGAGGCTCCGTATATTACACTCATTGTCTCTCTCATCTCGTAAGATAATTCCCCAGATATAACCATTGTGGACTGCACTATGATATATCCCAGGAGAAGACCAAGTCCAAGACCCATTAAAAGAGATCCTATTCTTAAAGTCAGAAATTGATTCTTGAACATTTTTTCTTCTCCGAAAAGCTTTGACAGGTTTAAATTTTCTGTGTTTACATTTTCGAGCAGAGAAATTTTCTCCAATATCAGAAGTCGTTCTTTCTTCCTGACAAAAAGCTCAATTAATTTGTAAAAAGCATAAGCTCCTATTCCAAATGTTACTGGTACCGAGATAAAATCCATCATAATACTGATATTTTAAATTGTTTTGCACTTTTGACGAGAGAGCAGGAAAAAGGTTACAGTAGAAAAAATTAAAAATAGGTTGTAACTTCACAGGCACCTTTGCGTCTAAAAATGCAAATGAAAAGAGAAGAGGAGCTCATATTAATTGAAAGAATAAAAGCAGGTGAGCTTAACCTGTTCAATACTCTTATAGAAACACATTCGCCAAAGATATTGTCGGTTGTTCGCGGCGTAGTTTCCAACAGGGAGGATGCCGAGGAGGTTGCTCAGGATGTTTTCGTAAAAGCATACTTTTCAATAAAGTCATTCCGGGGAGATTGTTCTTTTTCAACCTGGTTGTTCCGTATTGCATACAATATGTCAGTTTCAAAGACCCGGCTTAAGAAAAGAGAACATATACCTATCGAAAAAACCGGCAATATCCCTGATAACAATTCGCTAAAGGAGCAGGAAAATTATCTGGACAGAGAGAGGCAATATAAAATTTTAAATCAGATGCTCGGAGAGTTGGATGTATCGGACAGATTTCTGATAATCTCCTTTTATAATCACGAAAAGAGTATAAAAGATATTGCAGAGATAACGGGAATGAGCGAGTCAAATGTAAAAGTGAAGCTGCACAGGATAAAAAAAAGATTAAATTTGTTAATGGGAGATAAAATGGAGGTGTGCTATGGATGAGCATGACAAAAACTTAAAAGAACTTTTTGCCGGATTGGCCGACGAATCGGTTCCATTCAATTTTGAAGTAAAAATTCAGAAAAAAATAGAGGAAAGGTTCATTAAAAAGAAAGAAAGCAATGAGCTTTTTCATCAAATCTCATTTGCCGTAATTATTGCTGTTATTATGTCTGCAGTTCTCTATTATTTAAATTATAAATATTTTGGACTAGAAATTAGCAGTCTGAAATTTCTGTTCGCAGACAGTATAAATTTCACTGGCAAGATAAAATCTATGTTTTCTAATAGCTTCTCTCTTACTTGGTTGATTATTGGACTAAATGTAGTGCTGCTTATTTTTGCAGAAAGATTGATTTCCGAAAAGCTCTCCCGCAAGGAAAAAGAATAGTAAAATCAAACCTGATGCTCATCACGGAGCAAATCAAATACTGTTTTAACAGGGTTGAAAGTTACAGCAGGAACCTCTACAAAAACGCTGTTCCACTGGCTCATGGCACCATTCCATAATCCCGGCAACTCCTGTGCCTTAAGAGGACGTCCCTCAATGCTTTTATCAGAGATAAACCCTGTTTCCGGATCGATATATTTGTGCAAATCAAATTTTTCACCGTTGTAATTTATAAAAGAACAGGCAAGGTCGACCGGATTAAAGTGTGTAGATTTTCCCACTGATTCTTTATAGGATGAGTCCTTTGCATTTAATTGCGCACTTTCCAGTATCTGGAGAGAGGTTGAGCCATCTGCGTCTCTTACGATAAATGGGCCGCCTCCGGGCTCTCCTGTGTTCTTTACCATTCCGCATACACGAACCGGCCTGTTTAATTTTTCCCTTATAAAATCCTTAAGAATCTCATCGGGAACGGATGGCAGCTTGATACACAAAACCTTATCCATAAAATCGGAAACTTCAAGAATAAGCTCGTAATTATACTCTCCATCCAACGCTCTGAGGTAGTTAAAGATTTTTCTTTGAACTTTAATTAATTCTCCTCCCAATACCTTTTTCCACTTGACTGTTTCCGGAAGAAGGCTCTCCTTTGCAACATTGTCTATATTCTTAATAAACACTATTGAAGATGTAATTTCATCGAGATTCTCAATAAGAGCTCCATGTCCTCCCGGCCGGAACAATATTGACCCGTCCGGTTTTCTGAATGGCTCGTTGTTTTCATCAACGGCAATAGTGTCGGTAGATGGTTTTTGGAGTGTAAAACAGACATCTGTATAAAGACCTTTACTATTTAGAAATTTATCTCTTGTGCTCTCATTTAATTTTGAAAAGTACGCAAGATGTTCAGGAGAAACGGTGACGGTCATTCTAACGACTCCGTCCCGGCTTTTGGCATACTCGCAGGCCTCCAGCAGATGCTCCTCAAACGGAGTTCTGGATTCGCTTTCATACTTGTGAAACTTAATCAACCCTTTTGGAAGCGAGCCGTAATTGAGACCGTCTTCGAAAAGCAGTAATCTCAAAACATCCGTTTTATTCTCTTTGTTAAAGTTTTTGCATTTACTGAGTTCGTCATAAAACGCAAAATTATCAAGCTTACCGAAGAACAGATCTGCCTCATGTCCGTTTGAAAAAGACTCTCCATTTTCAAGAGATATTAACATGTCATACAGGCTCCGAAACATTCTTGTTGCTGCTCCTGATGCCGGTACAAATTTTGAAATTTCACCTTCGAATGAGTCAAATTCATTAATCAATTCCTGAATTTGATTTTCATCAAATATGGATATACCTCTTTCTGCTGTTGCAGGTGATACAATGTCGGGATAAGGAAATCCGTTCCTGAAAAAGTATAGTTGCTGCTCTGCTGCGAAAGCTGTTATTCCTTTTTCCTGAAATTGGGTTAAATCATTTTCACTAAACATGGCTCTTATTTTTGATGAGTTTAATAAGGTCAAAAAATTCCGGAGTAAATTCCCTTCTGTAGTTATAATTTCCTCTTAGCTGTTCAAAGGATTCCGGATTCATTCTCAATAATTTATCATCATTTTTTATCGCATATATTATATTGAGAAGTGAACATATATTTTCGTAATCCGAAAGATTTTCGTCGGGCATAAAATTATAGGACGGCACCAATGGAATTTCAATTTCAAATTTTGCAATTTCATCTATTTCAAAAAAAGCGCCTAACTGATTAACAACCATCCTTGTGGCATTTATTTTCCCTTCGAGTGAGTAACCAGCAATATGTGGTGTCGCAATAGTGGAAATACTAAGCAGATCCTTATTTATTTCAGGTTCATTGCTCCACACATCTGTTATAATTGCTGCAAGCCTTTTTCCGGATTTAACAAGCTCGGTCTCGTCACATACTTCTCCCCTTGAAGAGTTGATGAATATCGCACCTTTTTTCATTTTCCTGAAAAAATCCGATGAAGCCATACATCTTGTGGACTCATTAAGAGGAGTATGAAGCGATACAATATCCGACCTCCCGATTAGCTCATCAAGAGAAATATAGTCCTCTTTTGCAAGATGAGACCTGTCAACATAAAACTCTCCAATTTCGCCTCTGAGCGAGGCACTCTCAGTCTTAAAATAGTCCGCATCTTTTTGCAGAGTCTCTCTTTTGGGAGGGTCGCACCTTAATACATTAAAACCAAGCTTAATGGCAGTTTGTGCAAGCCTCTCACCTACATTTCCCGCACCAACGATTCCCAGAGTTTTTCCACGCGGATCGGCATTCAATTGCGAACTCACAAAAAATATTGCAGAAATAACATATTGTACCACTCCCCAGGAGTTGCACCCGGCTGCATTAGTAAAATATATACCCTTTTCAATGCAATAATCAATATCTACATGGTCGCTTCCGATTGTTGCAGATGCGATGAACCTTACCCGGCTGTTTTCTAGCAGAGAAGCATCACAGCGTGTTCTTGTGCGGATAATCAATGCATCTGCATCGCGAACTGCTTCTGCATTTATCTCCTTTCCCTTTAAATATGTTATTTGAACGTAGGGTTCTAAAACTCCCCGTAGAAAAGGGATGTCGCTGTCTGCAATTACTTTTATAATGTTACTCATAAAAATTATGACCTACCTAAGTATTATCTCTTTAACAAGTGGCTTTCCGAGCTTTCCGTTTATCTCCCTTATAAGGCCTGTTTTAAGCTGTGAAAGCCTGTCTCTGGCAACAGACGAACTCATGGTGCAAAATAATTTGCCTTCTTTGTAATCTCTTAAAAGTACGTATTTCTGAATTCCCGGCGCAAGAATCAAATCAAAAGCTTCCAGCACTTTTGCCTTTGTAAGTGCTGTATCAATTCCCATTATCCTTATATAATCGGGAATCAGATCTCCGATACGGACCGCATCCTGTCTTTTCATAAAATTTCCCCCGCTTCAATTTCGAAAGAGCTGGTCTCTCCGTTTATTGTTTCAAGAATAGAATGTATTCTCACTTTGTTGCTGTCGGTAATAAATATCTGTCCAAAGAAATTTGACGCAACAAGTTTAAGCAAATATTCAACTCTTTGCATATCAAGTTTATCAAAGACATCGTCAAGTAAAAGAACCGGCACCTTGTTG
>JAAXVX010000015.1 GCA_013335275.1 Bacteroidales bacterium | reverse complement strand
CTGGCACTTGTGGGTGCGGTTACAGCAGTATTGGTAGAATTTGTCATTCAAAGGTATATCATTAAGGGCAAGATTACTATAAATGATTATTCAGCAGCTCTCACAGGCTTGCTGCTCGCTTTGAACCTTCCCCCTAATTCACCGTGGTGGATAGTATTCATTGGTTCCGTAGTGGCAATAGGAATTGCAAAGATGACATTTGGAGGAATTGGCCAGAATCTGTTCAATCCTGCTCTTGTGGGCCGGGTTTTCCTTTTGGTCTCCTTTCCGGCGATTATGACAGACTGGACCATTCCTGCTTCATGGTTCCGAGAAGGCATTGATGCAAACACAGGAGCAACGGCTCTCTCGATAGTCAAGGAGGGACTTGCCAAAGGGATACCTATGGATCAGATTTTTTCCGAGAATAATTTTTCATACACCCAGATGCTGTTTAGTAAAATAGGCGGTTCTGTGGGAGAGGTTTCGGCCTTTGCTTTGATTCTCGGATTTGTATACCTTCTGATAAGAAAAGTAATAAAACCACATATTCCAGTTGCTATAATTGCTACCGTAATGGTTTTCTCCGGAATTTTCTGGTTAATTGACCCGGGTCACTACACCGACCCTCTTTTCAATGTTCTCACCGGTGGTATTTTAATTGGTTCAGTTTTCATGGCAACGGATTATGTCACCTCGCCAATGAGCACGAGGGGAATGGTGTTCTATGGAGTTGGAATAGGTATAATTACGATGCTCATAAGAGATTTCGGTTCGTATCCGGAGGGAATTTCATTTGCCATACTGATTATGAATGCTTGTGTGCCTCTCATAAACACATACTTTAAACCTAAGAGATTCGGAAGGGAGGTGAATAATGGCTAAGGTATCATCACTTAAAAATATGGTTATGACCCTTCTTGCAATTTGCTTTGTAGCATCTGCATTATTGGCCGGAGTATATGCCATAACCAAGGAACCCATTGATGCTGCACAAATTGCAAAAACAAATAATGCAATTTCCAAGGTTGTTCCTAAGTTTGACAATGATCCAAGTGCAGATATGTTCACTAAGGAAATTGACGGTAAATCGTTTAATGTCTACCCTGCAAAATTGGGAGGAGATGTTGTCGGATATGCCATTGAAACATTTTCGACACGCGGGTTCGGTGGCCGGATTATTTTAATGGTGGGCTTTAATGCCGATGGAACAATTAATAATACAGCTGTTCTGTCCCATACTGAAACACCGGGTCTTGGCGACAAAATGGTTGAAGGAAAGAGCAATTTCAGTGTTCAGTTTAAGGGGAAGAACCCTGCAGATTTTAAACTTATAGTTAAGAAAGACGGAGGAGATGTAGATGCAATAACAGCTTCCACAATTTCATCAAGAGCTTTTTGTGATGCTGTGAGCAAGGCGTATGAAGTGTATAAGATATGTGCGAAGGATGTTGAAAAAAAGGAGGTACCAAATGAGTAAACTAAGTTTGATTACTAAAGGAATTATTAAGGAGAACCCTACATTTGTCCTTGTTCTGGGTATGTGTCCCACACTTGGAACCACAACCTCTGCAATGAACGGGTTGGGCATGGGTCTCGCAACTTTGTTTGTTTTAACAATGTCCAATATTGTAGTATCTGCCGTATCCGGATTCATACCGGGGAAGGTGAGGATTCCGTCCTTTATTGTGATTATTGCAACATTTGTTACTGTACTGCAGTTTGTCATGCAGGCTTTTACCCCGGGGCTGTATGCTACTCTTGGCATATTTATTCCGCTTATAGTTGTGAACTGTATTGTACTGGGAAGAGCCGAGGCTTTTGCATCCAAAAACAGTGTGGGAGACTCTGCACTTGATGGTATTGGAATAGGGCTTGGCTTTACACTTTCGCTGACAGTTCTGGGTATGGTAAGGGAACTTCTGGGCAGTGCCTCAATTTTTGGAATCAAACTCATAGAAGGAGACGGAATACTTGTTTTTATTCTCGCACCGGGAGCCTTTATCGCTTTAGGCTATCTGCTTGTTCTGTTCAATAAATTAAAAGCAAAAATCTCTTAATAAACAGATATTATGGAATATATTATAATTCTTATATCAGCGGTATTTGTTAATAACATTGTTTTATCGCAATTCCTTGGAGTTTGTCCGTTTTTGGGAGTATCAAACAAAGTTGGCACAGCTGCCGGTATGGCGGGTGCCGTTACTTTTGTGATGGCTCTTTCGACACTCGCCACTTATCTGTTGCAATACTATGTGCTGGTTCCTCTCGGGATAGAGTTTATGCAAACAATTGTCTTTATTCTGGTTATTGCGGCTCTTGTGCAAATGGTAGAAATCATCTTAAAGAAAATAAGTCCTTCCCTTTATCAGGCATTAGGAATTTATCTCCCGCTAATTTCAACAAACTGTGCTGTTCTTGGCGTTGCCATCCTTGTTGTTGCTAAAGAATTTACCTTTGGCAGTGACCCGCATATGCTCAATCTGGCTCAGTCTATTGTCTTTACGATTGCAACGGCTCTCGGTTTTGGCCTTGCACTTATACTTTTTGCAGGTCTGAGAGAGCAGATGGAACTTTCAAACATTCCTAAACCATTTAAAGGTACACCAATTGCGCTCATAACAGCAGGCATCCTTGCCCTCGCGTTCATGGGTTTTGCAGGATTAGTTTAAATTTTACTCAAACAGTAATTTATGGCTTTAAATTTATTGGAGATAGACCAACTTCTCCGCGTAGGAGAGGTAGAAAAGGCACATTTGGAGCTTATGGAATTCCTAAAGAGAGAACCGGAGAACTCCGAAGCATGGTATTTAATGGGAAGTATATTAAGAAGACAACAGCTGTGGGGAGAGGCAATCAATGCTCTTAATAAGGCAAAATTTCTCAACCCGGAAGGACCTGCGGCTCATGCAATCGATTCGATATACGAAATTCTCAGATTTCAGAATACCGATTTAATGAATCCTTAACAGATTCATTTAATCAGCCCACCTGACATATAGAGGTTTTTAGAAGCAAGCGTTCCCACTTCGTTACGGTTGTGGGTAACATGGATTATTGTCTGGCCGGCTCTTTTAAGCGAGGCCAGTGTATCAACCGCTTCTGCCCTAAGATCGTCATCAAGTGCGGAAAGGGGTTCGTCCAGTAACAGAATCAGCGGATCATATGCAATTGCCCTTGCAAGAGCAACTCTCTGCTTTTCGCCCCCGGAAAGGCTTTCAATTTCCCTTTTTAGCAGGTTGCCAATCGAGAAGTAATCCGATAACTCCTTTACTCTCTTTTCTATCGTATCCCTGTTTGTCTTTTTCAGCCTGAGCGAATATGCGATATTATCAAAGACAGATAAATGGGGGAAAAGAGCGTAGTCCTGAAACAGCATTCCCACCGGACGATTCTGCGCTCCAATATTTACATACTCTTTGGAATCAATGCAAACAGAACCGGATGCGGGGAAACGCAAACCTGCAATTAATTCCAGAAGCAGCGACTTACCGGCACCCGAAGGTCCAAAAACGGCAAGATAGTCTCCCTTTTCCATTGAGAATGAAACCGGGCCAAGGTTGAAGTCGCCTATTGAGTAAACTAGATTATCAATCTTTAACATTTTCTTTTCTGATATATTCTTAAAAGTATGAAAAGAATGAGCGTGACTGCTACAAAAATTACTGCAACAGGTCTTGCATATGAGAGCCCGAATGAATTAAACCTGTCGAATATGAGCACAGGCGTTGTCATCGGGTGGTAAGCCACAATTACGACGGCTCCAAACTCACTCATCCCTCTGGCAAACATTAACAGCAACCCGGAAACTACAGACCTTTTTGCAAGCGGCAGGCTGATTTGCGTAAAGATCCGGAATTTTGAGGCTCCCAAAGTTTCAGCTGCCTGTTCCAGTCTCACCGGAACAGCTGCGAACCCGTCTTTTGCGGAATTTATAAGAAACGGAAGACTCACAAAAGCCATAGCCATTGCAATTGCTACATTTGAACCTACCAGATTTAATCCGAAAGAGGAGGCAAGCGAACCCAGTGCCGAATCTCTTGATATAAATCCAAGCAGAGCTATCCCTGCTGCCGAATGGGGAATCATAACAGGCAAATCGATAATGGCCTCCAAAAGACCTTTTAACGGGAATTTTTTCCTTGCCAGAATATATGAGAGCGGTAGTGCGAATATTGCTGCAATTCCTGTAGCAAGAGCGGAAATGGCAAGTGTACGGAAAATACTTTCACTAACCTCCCGGTCTTCGAGTGTGGCAAAAAGTTCTGGCGCTTTGACGGAAAGGAACATCCCTGCGAGCGGGGCGATGAGAAACAGGAGAATTACTCCGCCAAGCAGGATGAAAAGCGTATGGGTATAGTTAAAGCTGCTCCTTATTTTCATTCAAATATTTTTAATGGGTGTCAAGTCCCATTTTCATATAAATCATGTGTTCAAGCATAGGAGATATTTCCGACATATACTCCCGGACCGCCTTAACGCTGCCGGGTAAAGCAAATATGAGGCTATCGCCTGCAAGACCGGCGACACTTCTGCTTAAAAGTGCATTAGGTTTGCTTGCTCCGTATTTTTGACGGATATATTCCATAATCCCCGGAATCTCCTTGTCAATAAAAGAAATAACTACTTCCGGAGTGATGTCCTGCGGCCCGATTCCTGTACCGCCGGTAGTTATGATGATATCCACACCGGAATTAATCATCTCCTTTATGGAAATGCAAAGCAATTCCCTGCTGTCGGGTATAAGCCTGTAGTCTGTTGAAATGGCAAAACCTTTTTCTTTTGAAAAGAGGTCAAGAGCAGATATTATTTCGGGGCCGCTCAGGTCTTCATAAATACCCTCCGAGGCGCGTGTGCTTAATGTAATAACTCCGGTTTTTATGACTTTTTGTAAATACTCCAGCCTGTCTCCGGCCCTGAGAGTTCCCGGTGTAATAACTTTTGCAAAAATACCTTCCTTAGGCATAACGCACGCTCCGCTTTCGCGAAAAATTGCGCAACCGTCGCCATGGCATTTTTTGCCAATCTGAGTCACCATAAGTTCAACCCCGGAATTCTTAAATATATCACCGGGCTTGCAACTATTGAGCTGTAATCCTTTTGTAGTTATGTTTTCGGCAAATTCGCCGCAATTGTAATTTCTGCCGGTAATTGCAGAAAACCTGTCAATACTCTCAACCCCGAGAAGACTAACCTGCCTGTGCCATTTTCCTGCATGAGCATCACCGGATATACCCTCCTTTGTAAGGATTATTTTTTCTGCGGGAAGCTTTATCTCTCCCTTTTGCTCTGAAATATTAACAGATATAATTTCTATAGATTTCATCCGGTCCGTTTTTTAAATTGCCTTTTTACTCTTTTCCAGCAGTTCAATTCTGTCAATTACCATTTTTTTGTCTACTGCCTTACACATATCGTAAACAGTAAGCAAAGCAGCACTTACTGCAGTTAGAGCCTCCATTTCCACGCCTGTTGAGCCTGTGCAGCTTACATAGCTCTCTGCCTGAACTCCATTCTGGTCTATAGTCAGATAAACTCCCACCTTTGTAAGAAGCAAAGGGTGGCACAGAGGAATCAGTTCCGAAGTCTTTTTTGCGGCCATTATTCCCGCTATTTCTGCGGTAGCAAGCAAATCTCCCTTTTTAAGAGAATTATCCTTAATGAGAGAAATTGTTTCAGCGGCAAGAGAGATATGACCTTTTGCCCTGGCAGATCTTTTGGATAGAGGTTTCTCGCCTACATCCACCATATTTACCCGACCTCCGGCATCGGTATGACTGAGTTTTGTCTTATTTTCCATAACTACCCTCCAATATTGTAAAAATTCCCGGAACTGTTGCAGCCCCCTTTTGCGGGTTTGTTTTGAACAGCCAGTTTAATTGCTGTTTCTGCACCAAGCTCTTTTATGTCAAATCCCAAATCGTTGAAAAGACAAGGTTTTAATATCCCGGTTGCAGTTAGTCTTAAGCGATTGCAAATAGCGCAGTTCCCTCCGTCTCCTCCGTCAACAATTCCAAATTCTCCTTTTTTCAAATCCATCATCCGGATGAATCTTACAGAAAGCCCTTCTCTCTCTGCAAATCCGGCAACCGCCGAGGCATCTGCCTCGCTGCTGTTTTGCTCAACAACACAGTTTATCTTGATTGGACTAAGTCCAGCCTTTTTTGCTTCCGAAATGCCCTCGAATACACGCTCAATGTTCCCTCCGCGGGTAATATTCATATATCTCTCCTTGTCAATCGTGTCAAGACTGATATTGACTCTCTGCAGGCCGGCATCCTTAAGTTCCTGCGCCATTGGGGCGAGAAGCTGGCCGTTTGTTGTCAACGACAAATCGGTTATCCCCTCAATCTTTGCTATTTCTCTTATCAGAGTAGAAATTTCCTTTCTCACCAAAGGCTCTCCTCCTGTTAGCCGGACCTTTGTTATCCCAAAAGAAACTGCAATTTTTGTAAAATCCACAATTTGTGAATAAGAGAGAATTCCGGTATGGTCCAGCAGTTTTATACCCTCTTCGGGCATGCAGTAGGTACACCGGAGGTTACATCTGTCGGTAACAGATATCCTTAAATATGTAAGTTTTCTTCCGGTTTTATCAATCAGCATTTCAAATTCCTTTTAACAATCGGGCAATTTCCCACAAAACAATTCCAATACTCACCGATACATTTAGTGAGTGTTTGGTTCCTGTCTGTGGTATTTCAACAACGATATCACTCATATTAACAACTTCCTGGCCAACGCCCTTGACTTCATTGCCAAATACAAAAGCGTACTTTTCATTCAGGCGGGGCTCAAGTTTATCGAGCATGGTTGAATTCTCTGTCTGTTCAACAGAGACTATGACATAACCGTCTGCTTTTAGTTTTTTAACAGCATCTTCTGTATTTTCGAAATAACTCCAGGACATACTGTCTTCTGCTCCCAGTGCCGATTTATGAATCTCCGCAGTAGGAGGGATTGCACAAATACCGCATAGGAAAATCTTTTCTGCCGAAAATGCATCGGCACTCCTGAATGCTGCTCCGATATTGTGCTGGCTCCTGACGTTGTCAAGCACTATTACGACAGGGAGTTTTTCCTTTTCCCTGAATTCTTCTTTGGACAAACGACCTAATTCGCTGTTAAGTAATTTTCTAAACATAATTTATTATATTTGCAAATATAGGGATTAAACATAAATTTTAACCAATAAAAGATTATGGATCACAAAGTAAAACTTACAGCTATCCCAGACGGACCACTCAAAGTAGAAGGTCGTACAACATTAGTACTTCCCGGAGGAAGAGCAGAAGAAAAAGATGCCTGTTATATTTGCCGGTGCAGCAAATCAAAAAATCAGCCATTTTGTGACGGATCCCATTCTCAAAGAGCCAAATAGTATTTTTTTAGATTTCGGTTTTTAAACTTTTTTGTGTAATATTGGTCAAAGTAAAAGTTAACTTAAACTTTGATGAAAAAGACGCAAAAGATTTTCCTTTATGTAAGTATCCCGGTAGTTGTAATAGCTTCGGTACTCATTTATAATACATTAACAAATAAGCCCAATTTAAATGCAGAAAACAGGACCCCGGCCAAATCCGGTCCTGGAGGTCAAAGACCCGGCGGTGCCGGAAAGTCTCTTCCTGTTTCTGTTTATATAGCTGAATTCATGTCGAGGGAAGATGGCCGGATGACTATGGGCACGCTCATGGCAAACGAGAGGGTAGATGTTGTTAGTGAACTCTCCGGAAGGGTTACGGCAATAAATTTCAGAGAGGGTCAGTTTGTCAGAAAAGGGGAGATACTCATAAGGCTGAATGATGACGAGCTTCTTACTCAGCTAACAAAAGCAGAATACCAATACACTCTGCTTGAACAAAGGCTCGGCAGACAAAAAATATTACTCGAAAAAGATGCTGTCAGCCGTGAAGAATATGACGGAGTTTTAACAGAGTTTAATGTTCTTAAACAAGACATTGAACAACTCAGGATAAAAATAGAAAAAATGAAAATCCGCGCCCCTTTTGATGGCGTACTTGGATTTCGTGAAATAAGCATGGGTGCCTTTCTTCAACCCGGTTCTAAAATTTCCACTTTAGTGGATGTTGCCAGTCTAAAACTTGAATTCTCAATTCCCGAAAAATATATCAATGATATTAAATCGGGTGAAAATGTAATATTTACAATTGAGGGAATGAGTAATAAGTTTTCTGCTAAAATTTATGCCATAGATCCGGAAGTTGAGCTAAAGACCAGAACAGTAATGTTGAGGGCTCTTTATAAAAACAGCAGTTTTAAGTTAAAACCCGGAATGTCTGCGAAGGTTACCGTAAATTCTGCAAACGGAGCCCAGAATATATATGTTCCCAACCAGTCGGTAGTGCCGGATGTAAAAGGCCGCTCGGTGTGGATGTTAAAAGAGGGGAAAGCCACTCTTGTTCCTGTTCAGACCGGAACAAGAACCGCAGACATGCTTGAAGTACTTTCCGGAATAGAGAGGGGAGACACAATAATCACAACCGGGCTAATGCAGCTTAGAGAAGGCATTTCCGTAACTCCCACTAACATTTAACTGAAATAAAGATGAGTATATCAACTACCACCATAAACAGGCCGGTACTGGCAACAGTAATGAGCCTGCTTATTGTAATATTTGGCGCAATCGGGTTTACTTCTCTTGGTGTCAGAGACTATCCGAGTGTGGATAATCCGGTTATTTCGGTAAGGTGTTCGTTCCCCGGAGCCAATGCAGATGTTATTGAAACACAGATAACAGAACCGCTTGAAGCCGCAGTAAACGGAATTCCCGGAATCCGCGCAATATCCAGCTCCAGCAGGGATGGTTCAAGTTCGATTAATATTGAATTTAACATTGACGTGGATCTTGAGACTGCTGCAAATGACGTGAGAGACAAGGTTTCTGGAGCCATGAGGCAACTGCCTCAGGATGTGGACCCGCCTGTTGTTGAAAAGTCGGACGCCGACGCTCAGCCGATTTATTCAGTCACTATTCAGAGTGAAACAAGAAATATTATAGACCTGAGCGAATATGCAGAGGTCAATTTCAAGGAAAGACTTCAGACTATCAGCGGCGTGAGCAGTGTTGGCGTTTGGGGGTCAAAAAGATACTCTGTGCGGATGAGAATGGACCCTTTGCTTCTTGCCGCATATAAAATTACACCCCTTGATGTGAGGCAGGCTGTCTCAAGAGAGAATGTCGAGCTCCCTTCCGGTACCGTGGAGGGTTCTACCATGGAACTTACGGTGAGAACGCTTGGCAGGTTGAAAACCATAGATGATTTCAATAATCTCATTATTGCCAAAAACGGAGAGAGAATTGTACGGTTCTCAGATATAGGGGTTGCCGAGGTTGATGCCGAAAATACAAGATCCATTCTTAAAAGAAACGGGGTACCAATGGTATCCTGCGTGCTTGTTCCTCAACCGGGGGCCAACTATATAAATATTGTGGACGAAGCACAAAAGGCTGTAGAAGAATTGAAGAAAAGCCTTCCCGAAGACATTACGGTTGCTGTTGGTTTTGACAACACAATTTTCATAAGAGATTCAATAAAGGAGGTTCAGATTACTATTTATCAGGCTTTCCTGCTGGTAGTACTCATTATTTTCCTGTTCCTGAGGAACTGGAGAACAACGCTGATTCCGATTATCGCTATACCGATATCTCTTATTGGGACATTTTTCATAATGTATCTGGCCGGATTCTCAATTAATATTCTTACGCTGCTGGCAATGGTATTGTCCATAGGACTTGTTGTGGACGACGCGATAGTGGTGATGGAGAACATATATACAAAAATTGAGAAGGGAATGGAGCCGAAAATGGCTGCGATTGAAGGTTCAAAAGAGATTTTCTTTGCTGTAATTGCAACCACAATCACGCTTGTTGCCGTTTTCTTTCCCATTGTTTTCCTTCAGGGCGTTACAGGAAGTCTTTTCCGTGAATTCTCAATTGTAATAGCAGGTGCGGTTCTTATCTCAAGTTTCGTTGCACTTACATTCACTCCAATGATGTCGAGCAAACTTCTTAAGGTAGGAGCACAGGAGGGGAAATTCTATAAATGGACTGAACCGTTTTTTGTATGGCTTAACAGTGCATATAAAAATTCACTCTCAAAATTTATGTCGAAGAGGTGGATGGCAGTGTTGTTTCTTGCAATTTCCCTTGTGTTCATCGTCCTTTTATGGGTCGACATTCCTTCGGAAATGGCTCCGCTGGAAGACCGTTCGATGATTAACGTATCGTCTACGGCACAGGAAGGAGCTACGTATGACTATATGGTAAAATACTCCGATGAAGTACAGGCGCTCATAGACAAAGAGATAAAGGAGACAGATATGGTGCTTCAGATGGTTGGAATGGGAGGAAGAAACAAGTCCAATTTCCAAATATCACTGATAGATCCGCAAAAGAGAGAGAGAACTCAGCAGGAGATAGCAGACGAACTTTCTCCTCAGGTGGCAAAATTAACCGGAGCGAGGAGTTTCGTAACACAGCAGCAGACTTTTGGAGGAAGAAGAGGCGGTATGCCCGTACAATATGTAATTCAGGCAAAGAACCTCGATTCTCTAAAGGTTGCAATTCCAAAGTTTATGTCTGCTGTTGCCCAGAGTGAAGTGTTTGCCAATTCCGATGTAAACCTTCGTTTTACAAAACCGGAACTAAGAATAAACATTGACAGGGACAAAGCATCGCTGATGGGTGTTTCCATTCAGAATATTGCCCAGACATTGCAACTCTCAATGAGTGAGCAGCGTATTGGTTACTTTATAAGAAATGGCAAGCAATATCAGATAATGAGTCAGATAGACCAGAGTATGAGAAATAAACCGGTCGACCTTGCCAATATTTATGTAAGAAATGATGTCGGGGAGCTTATTCAGCTCGACAACCTGATTACGATGTCGGAGAGCAGTACTCCTCCGCAACTGTACCGCTACAACCGTTTTGTTTCTGCAACTGTTTCCGCCTCTCTCTCCAAAGGCTATACTCTCGGTCAGGGTATAGAAGAGATGGATAAAATTGCAAAAGCAGAGCTTAATCCGGATAATTTTTCCACAACTCTTTCGGGCCAGTCAAAGGATTTCGTGGAAAGTACATCAAGCCTGCTGTTTGCATTTGTGCTTGCTCTTATACTTATTTACCTGGTACTGGCAGCACAATTTGAAAGTTTCAGGGATCCGCTTATTATCATGCTCACTGTTCCGCTTGCATTAATTGGTGCGCTCATCTGCCTCAAGGCATACGGGCAAACCATGAATATTTTCAGCCAGATTGGTCTTATAATGTTAATCGGACTCGTTTCCAAAAATGGTATTCTGATGGTGGAGTTTGCAAACCAGAAAAAACAGGCAGGAAGAAATAAAAAAGAGGCAATTCTTGAGGCTGCAGCTTCCCGCTTCAGGCCAATTTTAATGACAAGTCTTGCAACCATACTGGGCGTTGCTCCTATGGTTTTTGCAAGCGGTGCCGGTGCCGAAAGCCGTATTTCAATGGGCGTATCTGTTGCCGGCGGGCTCATTTTCGCCACATTCTTTAGTCTCTATATTATTCCGGCAATGTATTCGTATATATCATCTTCAAAAGCAACTTTCAAATCTGAATAATGAA
>JAAXVX010000245.1 GCA_013335275.1 Bacteroidales bacterium | reverse complement strand
TTCATGGTATGCAAAATCTATCAGCGGTTTATCGAGTTCAAAAACTCTTGTTTTTAAGTTAGAGTTAAGACCGTTGAAAAGTTTTGTGTACCTCTTTGAAATCATTGTATAGTCCCGTTCCATCTGATTCCGGATACTTATCATTGCACGCTTCTGATGCGAAAGCAACATGGTTTTTGCATCAACATCACTTTTGTGCTTTGCGAGTTTTTGGGAAATCTGGGAACGGATTAATGAGTAGAAGCCTCTGTTTATATTGTCGCAAACAAGGTCCGAGGCCCTCTCTTCTGCAGCAACAACTGCCTCCTGCATCGAAAGGACTGCATCTTTGGTATTGTTAACGCTCCGGGAAACGTTATCCATTTCCGTAGCCAGCGGCTGAGTGTCTATTTGATAGTTTAATGTTGCCATAACTTTAAGCTTCTTCTATTTCGGCTATTGCTTCAGTGGCAATCAATGGCAAATTGAGCGAGATGTGCTCCGTAGTTAAACTCTCAACGCTTGGCATAGGAGGAAGTTCGGAAGTTTTTGCAAACAGTGGGTTAACTGCAATGAGCGGCTTTCTTCTTATGTCCAGGTTGTGAGCCTCTTTGGAAGCAACTGCGGAATCCCTGGAATTTCCGTCCCTGAGAGAAGCCTCGTAGTAGTCGATATGTTCAAACTTTTCGGCCTTGAGATCGATGTCCTCCTTGAGCAACTCAATATAATTCTCGAATTCAGTCTGAACTTTCTGAAACTCTTTCGACTGCATTTCAAATGCAGCGAAAACTTCAACAGTGTTCCCTTTGGCATCTACAACGGTTGAATCCAGAGATCCATTCGATTGCTTCATGGTTTCCTCTGTTTTTTGAAGAGATATCATTGTGTTGTATGATGCAATGTATTCACCCATTGTGGTTCTCATGAGGTTTATAAGGTCGGCACTTTCTGTCCGGTTTCGTCCGTAAAAGTCCTCTGTATCCTGATGCCACTTATTAAGGTAACTTAATTTCTGATCTTTTATGTGATTGTAGATTTTAAGTCTTGCGAGACGTGTCTCTTCCATTAAATGCTCAACAATAGGAGCTACAATCTCTTCGTGAATCTGATGAATTCCAAAAGGCATGTTTGTTGTGCTGCCGTCTTCCGCTACCCATGCGTCTGTATAGAGATTGTACTTTACTTTGGAACTGCTTTTGAGCTGAAAGGGAACATAATTTTGTACAGAGTCGCCGTAATTAAAGTTTTCGTTGCGAATTCTTTCAATTTCGGCCTGTTCCAGAACAGGAGAGTAGTGGTTGTAAGGCGATTTAAGTATTTTAAAGAGTACCTTGTTTGACTCAAATACGATTTTATCGGCAGATGCAACCTTCAAGGCGGAAATAGCCTGAACGGAGTTAGCCATGGTCATCATAAAGCCCTTAAGAACCTCTTCGTACTGTGCAGTGTGCTGAGATAAGTTTTCCTTAAGTAAATTTATATCCTGGAACTTGGAAATTTGCCGGCTATACTTCTTTGTGTCAAAAACCTCCAGAACAGGAGCATTATACGGAATATCCGAAGTTGCATGTTCCTTGATGTAATTGTGGTAATCGCTGTTGTTCTCCACCAGAGGCAGGCTCACAGAAATTACATCCACCTCTTCCATGCAGGTTGATATTGTTTTGAGAGCTCTTTCCATACTGCCAAAATAGTCGTGCTGATTCAAGTTTTGCATAGACTGCGAATACTGCTCTGTTTCAATTGCTTCAACATCCCTGGAGCCTTCTACCAAAGGAGCTTCTTTTGACATTTGCTCAATTTCTGCTATTTTTTCGGCAAGCAAATCATTCTGTTTTGATCGCTGGAGACGGAACTCGGACTCTTTTGTAATGCCGGTATGGTCTACGATAAAACTTTTATCTTTATACTTAAACTGGCTCGCAATAGGGATATAGGCAATTCCCAGTTTTTTTACCTTGTAGTCACGGAAAATATCTTCAAACTGCTTTTTTAGCTCCGTTATATTAGAATTCAGGGCAGCAATTTTCTTTTTAAGCGTCTCCTGTTTTAAATAGAAGTATAAAATGGGAAACACAAAAATGCCGAACATCCATTTTCTGAGGATTACTTTTGACAACTCTCTTTTTATCGCTTTCCTTTCCTCCTCCAGACTGGAAATCTTCTTTTCAATCTGTTCCTCGTCCTTTACAATTTTCTCAGCAGCCTGTTCAAAATAATCAAGCAGTATCTGTGCCTGATCCTGATAAATACTGCTTGAATCTTTAAATATTTTTCCGCTCATCCTAAAAAATGATTATAAAAACGTAACTAGTTCAAAGTGATGCCAAAATACGAAAAAATATATCGTATAACAAATGCCTGCTTCAGAATTTAAATCCGAAAACAATTCCGGAGCGAATTCCGGCCCAAGGCCCGGTTAAATCTACCATCACGCTTTTGCTGTCGTTTGAAAAGCTGACTGATTTTTCTACCATTGGGATCTCTATGTCGTTAATAGTATTGCGAATCTCTGTTTTGCCGTCTTCAGGAATTACGGTATCGGAAACACCAAGCAAACTACCGGAGCTTACGCCAAAACTTGGACCGAGAATCCACCAGTCAAGGGATACATTTTTGCCCAATGCCCATTGTACTCCAAACAATAACCCTCCGGTATGAGTATTCAGGTTTCCGGACATTACTACAGTGCGGTCAACAGGATTCCCCGAAGAGTTATCCTCAAAGGTAACCTCGAGATTATCTGCCCCGTATTTTGCAAACCTGTAAAAAGGTGCTATGTAAAATCCTCTTCCATAACCCTTTTTCCCAAGATAAAATCTTACTTCGGGCGTAATTGCAATATTGTCCAGTTTTAGTGACTCAATGGCATTGACTGCCTGCTGGTCTGGATTGTCCATTGCATTTATGATTGAACTTTTAAATGGAAGTGTTGACGAAGGCATTATACGGAACGAGAGTCCAACTGAAATCCGTTTGGTGAGAACTCTTTCATACTGAATGGCGTAATTTTTTAAGAATACAGAAGTGATGTTCAGTTTTACGAAATTCATCTTAGG
>JAAXVX010000244.1 GCA_013335275.1 Bacteroidales bacterium | reverse complement strand
GTTCGAAAACGAGAAGCGAATCCTTATAAACTCGCCAAAAGTTGCTACTTATGACTTGCAGCCGGAGATGAGCGCGCCTGAAATTAAAGAGGCACTAATAAACGAGATTAACAAAAACACACACGACCTAATCATTCTCAACTTTGCGAATGGCGATATGGTGGGCCATACGGGAGTCTACGACTCAATCCGGAAAGCCGTTGACACTGTTGACAAATGTGCCGGGGAGGTTGCCGAGGCTGCTGTAAAAATGGGATATTCGGTTATTGTCACAGCGGATCACGGTAATGCCGACTTCGCCGTAAATAGTGACGGATCGCCAAATACTGCACATTCGCTCAATCCTGTTCCTTTCATTGTTGTCGATAAGGATGTAAAAAAGGTAGAGAATGGCATTCTGGCAGATATCGCCCCTACAATTCTTAAACTAATGGGAGTTCCTGCCCCCAAAGACATGACAGGTAAATCTTTAGTTTAGCAATTAACTAATTGTTTATAACTTTTACAATGGGCCGGTGAGTTTCATCGGCCCAAATTTTCTATCTTTATAGCCCAGCAAAATATACCAAAAATGCCATTCGTACACCTCCATGTTCATACACAGTATTCTGTTTTAGATGGTGCAGCAGCCATAAACAAGCTCTTCCAAAGTGCCGCAGCCGACAAACAAATCGCTCTTGCAATAACTGACCACGGGAACATGTATGGGGTTAAGGAATTTCTTGATAATGCGTCAAAACATCCTACAGTAAAACCAATTGTGGGTTGTGAATTTTATGTTTCGAAAGGGAGCCGTTTCCAGAAAAAAGGAAAAGAGGACTTAAGCGGGTATCACCTTATTTTGCTTGCAAAAAACTATGATGGGTATAAGAATCTTATAAAACTCTCTTCTTATGCTTTCATTGAGGGGTTCTACTCAAAGCCCAGAATAGACAGGGAACTGATTGAAAAATACCATAAAAACCTGATTTGTTCCTCTGCATGTCTCGGAGGCGAGGTTGCCAGGGCAATTGCCACAGAGAACATTTCTGAAGCAGAAAAAGTCATTACCTGGTATAAGAATCTTTTTGGAGAAGATTATTATCTGGAAATGCAAAGACACGAAACAGATGTTCCGGGAGCCGACACTTCAACATTTGAAGTACAGGAGAGGGTAAATAAAGTTATTCTTAAACTCGCTGCCAAACATGACGTTAAGGTAGTTTGCACAAACGACGTGCACTTTGTCTCTTCGGACGACCGAGAAGCTCACGACAGGCTCATTTGCCTCACTACAAATTCGGATTATGAAGATCCGGACAGGCTTAGATATACAAAGCAGGAGTATCTGAAAAGCCAGGAAGAGATGGAGGCAATATTTGCCGATGTTCCGCAGGCTTTGGAGAGCACAATTGAAATTGCCGGCAAGGTTGAGGCCTATAGCATAGAATCTGACCCTGTTATGCCATATTTTCCTATACCGGACAACTTTGAAAATACAGGAGATTACCTGAGGGACCTCACCTATAAAGGTGCTGTATCCCGTTACGGAGAGCTAAATGAAAGCCAGAGGGAGAGGATAGATTTTGAACTTGAGGTGGTTTTGAGAATGGGTTTTTCCGACTATTTTCTCATTGTCCAGGATTTCATTGCTGCAGCAAGAGGAATGGGAGTATGGGTGGGCCCGGGGAGGGGGTCGGCTGCAGGCTCTGTAGTGGCTTATTGCCTAAAGATAACTGATATAGATCCTCTCAAGTATGACCTTCTCTTCGAGCGCTTCCTTAATCCGGACAGGGTAAACTTCCCTGATATTGATATCGATTTCGACGATGACGGGCGCTCAAAGGTTCTTAAATATGTGGAAGATAAATATGGCAAGGACCATGTTTCGCATGTTATCACTTTTGGAACAATGGCAGCCAAGAGCGCAATAAGGGATATTGCACGGATTCAGAAACTTTCGCTCAGCGAATCGGACCGCCTGGCTAAGCTCATTCCAAACAAGTTCCCGTCCGATTCCGAAGGCAGAACCATTGATGTAAACCTTGACAACTGCCGTATTTATGTGCCGGAAATTAAGGAGGCGTTTGAATCGCCGGAGCCACTTATCCGTGAGACAATGGAGTTCGCCAGAAGACTGGAGGGCAATGTCAGGAACGTTGGAGTTCACGCATGTGCCATAATCATTGGACGAGACGACCTGAGGGAGCATATTCCAATTTGCATATCCAAAGATAAGGACACCGGGGAAGATATGTGGGTTTCGCAATACGAAGGGTCGCAAATTGAGAAGGTGGGTATGCTCAAGATGGACTTTTTGGGACTAAAGACACTCTCAATTCTTAAAGATGCTGTTTCCAACATAAAGAAATCCCGCGGGATTGATATAGACATAGACACCATCCCTATTGACGACAAGGCTACATTTGAGCTTTTCAGCAGAGGAGACAGTGTTGCTACGTTCCAGTTTGAAAGTGACGGTATGAGAAAGTGGCTCAGAGAGCTCAAGCCATCAAGGTTTGAGGACCTCATTGCAATGAATGCCCTTTACAGGCCGGGCCCTATGGATTACATACCCGATTTTGTTGAAAGAAAGAGGGGCCTCAAGCAAATTGAGTACGACCTTCCGGAAATGCAGGAGATACTTTCGGACACATACGGAATTACAGTTTACCAGGAACAGGTGATGCTTCTTTCTCAGAAGCTGGCGGGCTTTAACAAGGGATCTGCCGATAAACTGCGTAAGGCGATGGGTAAGAAGATCAAGCAGGTGATGGATGGTCTTAAGCAGCAGTTTATTAACGGAGGTACTGCAAACGGACACACTATCGAGGTGCTTGAGAAGATATGGAAGGACTGGGAATCATTTGCCCAGTATGCTTTCAATAAATCACACTCAACATGTTATGCGTGGATAGGATATCAGACGGCATACCTTAAGGCAAATTACCCGGCGGAATTTATGGCCGCCACCCTGAGCAGGAATCTCGACAATATTGAAGAGATAACCAAATACATGGATGAGTGCAAGAGAATGGGAATGTCTGTTCTTGGCCCCGATGTGAATGAGAGTGTAGACACTTTT
>JAAXVX010000243.1 GCA_013335275.1 Bacteroidales bacterium | reverse complement strand
TGTACATAAGTTTCAGGAGTTTCCGGAAGGTCAAAGTTTATAACGTGTGTTAGCTTGTTGATGTCAATTCCCCTTGCTGCGATGTCTGTTGCAATGAGCACGCGGGTTTTGCGTTTCTTGAAGCTGTTAAGTGTGTTCTGACGGGCAAATTGTGATTTGTTTCCGTGGATTGCATCTGTCTCAATTCCTGCGTGGAGAAGAGATTTTGCAATTTTATCGGCACCATGTTTTGTCCTTGAGAAAACTAAAACGCTCTCTTTGCTTTCGTCCTGTAAAAGGTCAATGAGCAAAGGAATTTTTTGTTCCCTGTCGGCAAAATAAAGGTATTGTTCAATTGTATCCACTGTAGAAGCTGTAGGTGTTACCTCAATCTTCACAGGATTATTTAGAATCTTGTTGGCAAAATGTGCAATTTCATCGGGCATTGTAGCCGAGAAAAAGAGTGTCTGCCTTTCTTGAGGGATAATGTCAACAATACGGTGAATGTCTTCAATAAAGCCCATGTCAAGCATTCTGTCTGCTTCGTCGAGAACAAAATGGTCAACATTCCTGAGGTTAATATAACCCTGGTTGATAAGGTCCAATAGACGACCCGGTGTTGCAATGAGTATGTCTACTCCGCGTCTGAGAGCATCAGTTTGTGCTCTTTGGCTCACTCCGCCGTAAACAACAGTGTGAGAAAGTGAGGTGTACCTTCCGTAGGCCGAAAAGCTATCGCCGATTTGTACTGCCAGTTCCCTGGTTGGTGTTAGAACAAGTGCTTTAATTTGCTTGTTACGGCCTTGGTTAACATTGCCGTAAAGATGCTGAAGGATAGGAATTGTAAAAGCAGCTGTTTTGCCTGTTCCAGTTTGCGCACAGCCCAATACATCCCTGTTATTTAGAATAATTGGTATTGCTTTTTCCTGAATTGGTGTAGGGATCGAATATCCCTCGTTGATCAGAGCCTTAAGAATAGGCTCGATAATTTCTAATTCTTTAAATTGCATGTAGTTTGATTGGTAAATGCCGTTAAATTTAGATGCCCAAAATATTGTTAGTTAGTAAAAAGGGGGCAGCGGCATAAAAAATTGTGGGGGCAAAGCTACGATAATAAAATTAAAAACAACAAATAATTATGTTATTAACAATTTCTTAACAGAAATAAAAAGAATTAAAAAAGAAAAAGCGCTACTAATGAGCGCTATGCGGTTTCGAAGTTGTCGGACTCAGGATTAATAATGCCTGAACAATTGCGGTCTTCCAGATAGGCATATTCTGCTGTGAACATCCAGTCCGGTAAAACATCCTTGCACTGGGTAAAATTATTCTTCTTCATGTACTGTTCCAGTTTCGTCCTGAATACATGATCGGCGGTGGCTCTCTCTTTTACGGCATTTCTTGCTGTAATGGGATCTTCGAATTGGCTGAAGAATTCGTTTAATTCATCTTCGAAAATTAAATTCTTGTCGGGTGCCATGGTGTATTTATTTATCATTTTTACGAATATAATATAAAAATCTCAAAAAATGAAATAAATATTTTGGCTGTAAGATATTTTATTGCTGAGAAATACGTTTTTTATAAACGTCAATAAATACCGATTGCTTTGTGCGCTTTAAGAAAACAGGTTCATTCCCCGGGATGGAAATATAGCTTACATCTATATTGAGCCCCGGAATATTATTGATTGTCTCTGGCTGGAAGTCTTTCCCTTTAATTTGATTTTCCGGATTGCTGTCAATATAATTTTTTCGCTTTTCGATGATCCAGTCATAAACAAGCGACGGGTCGTATACTTTATATTCAAAATAATCAACCCCTTCCACGCCTTCTCCGTTATGCCATTTTCGTACCTTTTCTATTTTATATCTCCTCACTTTCCTGTTATTGTTAAACTCGCCGCCAACAAGGTTTGCAGGAATATTGACTGTCATTTTCCACCCGGGAACATCAATATTTACACCGGCGCTCTCCAGAACCGCCAGGCCAAACGATGAACAGCCTGCACCCTCATTTTCGTACCGCGGCCAGAATGCTCCGCCGTAGTGCTTGCCCGGATTGAATTTGCCTTCTTTTTTGCCAAGGAATGTTTCTAGAAATTCCCGGACCCTCAGGGCCGATTGCTCATTTAAAGTATATTTTATAAAAGCAATCTTCATCTTTTTTGCGGATAAATAGTCAATCATATCTCTTAAATCGGCACTATTCTCCATCTTCCCACCCATTGGAGCGCCCATAATTCCCAGCCCAATTTTTTCCTTGTTGAGCAGCCTTACTTTTTCCATACTTGAAGTGGACCGCATTCCGGTAAGAACTACAGAGTCAATGAGAGGCGTTGAGAACTCAATAAACATGTGCCCCACAGAGTTTGGGTATTTTGAAAACCGTGCTTTGATAAAACTAATGAAGGAAGAAGAGTAGATAGTTGAGGGAGATTCCCAGTTCAGGGGAGAATGAGACGGCACTACATAAATTGTGAGCTCATGAACAGATGGTTTCTCCTGCCCGTATATAATGCCGGACGATGTAACGGAGAGTGCTCCGGTTAATGCAAAAATGAGATATTTAAAAAATACAAATCTTCGCATATTATTTGATTTACTATTGTTTACAAATGGGCATCCTTGCGGAAAATGTCAATAAAAACTGAGGGCTTTTTCCGTTTGATAAATATTGGTTCGAATTGAGATATACTCACTTTGCGGGCGTCAAAATAAAGACCGGGAATTTTGTTTTTCTCCATTGGGACAAGTTCCCCTTTCAGCTCTCTCTGTTTGAGTATCCAGTTAAAAATAAGGCTCGGGTCATATATGGTGAAGGGGATATAATCCACATTTTCCACTCCGCTTCCGTCGTGCCAGTGGTCCCTTTTCTTTATGCTGCGGGCTTTTACTCTTTTGTGATTGTTGAAGCTTCCGCCCACGAGGTCCATTGGAATATTAAAAGAGACCCTCCACTCAGGGTGGTCAATGTATAACCCGGCAATTTCCATTGCAGAAATTCCAAAAGCGCTGCATCCTGCTCCTTCATATTCGTATCTTGGCCAAAAGGCACCTCCATAGTGGCCCGATGGCGAAAAGCCGCCTTCCT
>JAAXVX010000242.1 GCA_013335275.1 Bacteroidales bacterium | reverse complement strand
GGAGAATCATGTACAAACCTGCTGATATCCAAGGGAGCCACAAAAGATGGGTCCGTTATGGTAACCTATTCTGCAGATTCTCACCAGCTTTATGGAGAATTGTACTTTAAAATGGCCAATTCGTTCGCACCGGGTACGATGCTTAAAATTTACGAATGGGACACTGGAAAATATCTGGGAGAGATTCCTCAGATTGGGAATACTTATACAACAGTCGGAAACATGAATGAACATCAGGTCATTATAACCGAAACAACCTTCGGCGGGCTTCCCCTCGAAGATCCAACAGCTATAATGGACTATGGTTCTTTAATATATGTAACATTACAAAGAGCAAAAACAGCAAGAGAGGCCATCAAGATAATGACCGATTTTGTTAAGGAATATGGCTATTATTCAGCAGGTGAATCATTCTCCATTGCAGACAAAAATGAAGTATGGATTCTTGAAATGATAGGCAAGGGAGTAAAGATGGTTAATGGCAAAAACGCAAACAAAGGTGCTGTTTGGGTGGCAGCAAGAATTCCGGACGGATACATATCTGCCCACGCAAATCATGCAAGAATAACTACATTCCCTTTAAACGACCCCGAGAACTTCCTGTATGCACCAGATGTAATCTCTTTCGCGCGTGAAAACGGATATTACAAAGGAACAGATAAGGATTTCAGTTTCTCCGACACTTATGCTCCACTGGATTTTGGAGCAATGAGAGGATGCGAGGCAAGGGTATGGGCCGCTTTCAATATCCTTGGCGGCGGAAAGATAAACGGCAAACCATATACCGATTACGAGGACTATGCAATGGGACACAATGCAAAAAACAGGCTCCCCTTATATATCAAACCGGCTCATAAACTCACCGTTAAAATGGTTGCAGATGTAATGAGAGACCATTATGAAGGAACAGCACTTGATATGACAAAAGATGCAGGAGCCGGCGGACATGCACTTCCATACAGATGGAGGCCAATGGGATTTAAAGTTGACGGTGTAAGCTATACCAACGAAAGAGCGATAGCAACTCAGCAAACAGGTTTCTGGCTGCTTGGCCAGGCCCGCAGCTGGCTTCCGGACGAAGTAGGTGGAATATTCTGGTTTGGCGTAGACGATGCCGCTACTTCGGCTCTAACTCCAATATATTCAAGCTCACTAAGGGTGCCGGAATGTTTCCGCGTTGGAAACGGCGACATGCTTACGTACTCTCCTACATCGGCTTTCTGGCTGTTTAACAGGGTTACTAACTTTGCATATTTACTTTATGACCGCGTTGCACCGGAGATTCGCAAGGTTGGCGACAAACACGAAATTGATGCAATAGAAAGAACAGCTTCAATTGATGAAGCTGCTATGATGCTTTATAAGGAATCGCCTCAAAAAGCAAGGGAATTCCTTACAGACTACTCAGTAAATACAGCGCAGGAACTGTTTGCCAAATGGGATAAACTTGACAAATACCTTCTCGTTAAATTCATGGATGGTAACATCAAAAAGCAAGATGCGAACGGTTGTTTTATTAATAACGGACACAGTAAAACAATTCCCACATCGCCATCTCAGCCCGGTTATTCCGAAATGTGGAAAAGAACCGTTAAGGAGAGTGCCGGCGAAAGGCTTTTGGCGAAATAATAATCTACAGAGTGCAAATTGAACTTACTGCATCGGGTTTACCCGCTGTAAGTTCGCAAGTCTAAAAACACAGACGGGAAAAGAGGAGTTTGCGGATTCCAATTCTTTTCCCGTTTAGTGTTTTTTATACGCCTTGCTCACTTAGCGGGTACCCAAACCCTTATTGCAAAGCCGTTCAATTTGTACTCTGTGGATTACATGGAAATTATTCGTAAATATCAGATATTGTGAATATTGCTATTTGGAATGGCAGATTGAGCCATAGATAGTTCGTCTAGTACTTTTTCTTTATATTTTCTTGAGATTTCAATTGATTTATCCCCAATAACAATAAGCGATGAGTTATACTGACAGATCAGGTTCTTATTTACAATAAATGACCGGTGAACTCTTAAAAACCGATTATCGAGTACTTCTTCCCATTGAGAAATTTTCATTCTGGTTCTATACGATATACCTGAAATCGTTCTAATCCAAACTTCATCGTCTTTCGATTCTATGTATTTAATTGAATCTATTTCTATTGAAATTTTCTTCCTGTCGGAGATGAATTCTATATATTTTTCCTTGTATTCTGTAGCGAATAATTTGTATGCAATAAATTTTTCCAATCCAATAAATGAAATTAACAATAACCATATAAATATGGGATTTAACATAATATCCGGACAATCATCAGACCCCAGTTTCAGCAAAAACCAGTAAGAAGAGAATATTCCAAGGTAGACAATAAAAAGAGTAGCCAGGGCCAAATATAAAGAATGAATTATTCCGGACTTTCTGTTTTTGAAAGAAATATCCTTCATGAAATATTTTGCAAATAGTGCCCCTGGAAGTATCATTATTGATAGGAGAAGGGATGCAGAGTAGGTCTTTAGTATACTTACCAGTATTGCACTTAGAATTATAGTTGCGGCAATCCAGTAAATAATGCTAAAATATTTTTTCATACAATAAAATTAAAAATTACTATCGGAATAATGATTCTATATTTAAATATTTATGTGTAAATGTAGGATTTAACCTCTTTAGAACAGGTTTTTACAGAACAAAAATGATGGTTGAAGACTAATTTTGTATAAACTTTTAAAAACAATATTATGATAAAATTATTTTTCGCTGGTGGTGCTCTCTATATGGGATTACTAACGCTTGAATTGATTGCTCTTCTTCTTTCTGCATGGAAGGCTCCTGCCTGGGTAAAAGAGATTGGGTTGATAGCTTTGATGACCGGAATTTTAAGCCAGTTATATGGGGTGTTTTGTGTTTGTGATGCAGTTGAGATTGCAGGAGATATTCCTGCAGGAGTACTTGCGGGAGGATTGAAGGTGTCAATTATTACAGTTATATATGGCGGTTTAATTTATTTATTATCGTTGATAATCCGGATTATTCAAAAACCAAGAATATAATTACTCCTCATTTACATAATGGGCGCGATAACCCTCATTGCAAAGCCGTTCAATTTGCACTCGGT
>JAAXVX010000241.1 GCA_013335275.1 Bacteroidales bacterium | reverse complement strand
CCCCCTGTTCTGGTTCGCTTTGCAAAAAAAGGTAACATTATTGTAATTGAGAAGTTGGATAATTTTGCGGATGTTGACAATAATGATCCGATTTACGAGCCTCTTATGAAAAACAGCAGGACAGGCGGTGTAGATTTTTTTGAAATAGAATCCAGAAACCCGGACAATAATGGCTCAGTAATAGACGTTACAAAATATTTTTCCGGAGAAATTTCTTTAGCATGGCCGCTGCCGGACAATGTAAAGAAAGGGAAACTGGAACCAAAATTCACATCTGTCGAATTCATAAAAGAGTACCCGGACCATGTAAATGTGAGGACTCACTATGAATTTACCGGTGGGAAAGAGACATTCACTATTACCGTCCAGTATTTTCTTCTTCTTTTGCCCAAAGAGCCATTGCAAATGAGATTCAGCGACGACAGGGTCGGTTATCAGCCATATAGCCGTAAAAGTTTTAAATCGGGTAATCCGGTAGAAACAAATAAATATATCTCCCGATGGAGAATAATTCCGGAGAAAGGTTCAGAAGCTAAATATGCAAAAGGAGAAATTGTTTCTCCAGAAAAGCCGATAATTGTCTATGTTGAACCTTATTTTCCCAAAGACTGGATTCCATATATTAAGCTCGGAATTGAAGACTGGAATAAGGCTTTTGAAAAAACAGGGTTTAAAAATGTGGTGATAGCCAGGGATTTTCCGAATGATCCTGATTTTGATCCAAACGATATTAAAAACAATGTAATCAGATATATCCCTCTCGATGAAGCAAACGCTGCAGGGCAGATATGGACAGATCCAAGAAGCGGCGAGATTATTCAGGGAGAAGTTCTCTGGTGGAATAATGTGATTGATTTGATTAAAATGTGGCGTTTTACACAAACTGCCGCATCCGATCCGGAAGCAAGAAAATTGCAATATAGCAGTGAGATGACCGGGGAGATGATAAGGTATGCTATTTCTCATGAAGTTGGTCATATGCTTGGACTTCAGCACAACATGCGAAGTTCTTATGCATATCCGACAGACTCGCTAAGATCTCCTTCATTCACATCTGTTTACGGCACAACCGCTTCAATTATGGATTATGCCAGGAACAATCATATTGCACGTCCCGGAGATGTTGAAAAAGGAGTAAGAATGACTCCTCCGCACCTGGGCCCGTTTGATTACCTGTCGATAGAATATGGCTACAAATATTTTAACAATATAAAAAAACCGGTTGACGAACTTCCACTGCTTGACTCATTAATGAGGAGAAAAGCTTCACAACCGGAGTATATGTTTGCTCCCTTTATTGCGGCTGCAATATCGCCCGATCCATCTGCTCAGTCGGAATCTTTGGGAGATGATGTTGTGAAATCTTCAATGTACGGAATATCAAACTGCAAGACAATACTGGAAAATCTCAGGGAGTGGACTGTTAAAGAAGGGGGCGGAGTATCTGACATTCGTTCAAGGTATGATGCCTTGAGCCGGCAGTATTTTCGTTATATATCTCTGGCTATGTCAAATATAGGTGGAGCATACGAGATACAGGCAAGAGACACGGATGTTTCTGAAAGATATGTCCCTGTTAAGAAAGAGAAGCAAATAGAAGCGTTAAACTTTTCTGTAAAGAGTCTGAAGGAAACTCAAAAATGGCTTGACAGGCCTGAACTTACATCAATTTTAGGCTCACAAAAGGAGAACATTCTTAAAAAACAGTCAGAGACAATAAATTCTCTTCTGGGGAATTTTATCCTTCCACGATTGTTAAATAGTATATCTGTTACGGGAAACAGTCTGAGTGTTGAGAAATATATGGAACTTCTTAACGGACTTATATTTGAAGGAGATTCAGAAAAAAATATTTACGACAAAAACCTTGAAATAACATATATTCAGGTTCTTAAAAAACTATCACAGTTTCCCGAAAAGGCCGAAGAACCTGTTATTGGAACACAGGCATTGGTTGCCGGGTACGCAAATGCACAACTTGCCAAAACCCGGGAAATGCTTAAGACGAAATCAATAAAATCTGTCAATAGTGCACATTATAAATTTTTGTTAAAAATATCAGAATAAATAGAGGATATGAAGAGGGTACTACTTGCAATAATTGTAATTATTTTATCTGCTCCTGTAAGTATGAGGGGAGAAGAGGGACTGTGGCTGCCGATACTGCTCAAAGAGCAAAAGTTCTCCCAAATGCGTAAACTGGGACTGAAGTTAAGTCCGGAAGAAATTTATAGTGTAAATAGAGCTTGCGTAAAAGATGCAGTTATTGGACTAATGAGTGAAGGAGCAAATCTCAGGAGTTTTGGAACGGCCAGTTTCATATCTGCAAATGGACTGCTATTGACAAATTATCATGTTGTATTATCTTATCTGGAACAATTTTCAACTAAGGAGAATGACTTTCTGAAATATGGATACTGGGCAGGAAATGGTCCGGAGGAAACTCTGTGCAGAGGGCTGGAGATGAAACAGCTTATAAGAATGGAAGATGTTACCAATGAAATCCTTAAAGGAACCGATGGACTCACAGGAGCGGAGAGGCTTAATAAGATTGACGAAAATGGAAAGATTATCGCAAAAGAGGCAACCAAAGGAACTAAATATGAGGCAAAAATGCAGGCGCTTTTTGGGAATAACCAGTATATTATGAGTATTTATGCTATATATTCCGACATCAGGATGGTAGCTGCGCCGCCATTTGCTATAGGCAAATTTGGAGGGGACAGCGATAATTACTGCTGGCCGAGACATACAGGGGACTTTGCAGTTTTAAGAGTATACTCAGATAAAGATAACAATCCCGCAAATTACTCTCAGAAAAATATTCCCTACAGACCCGTTCATTACTTCAACATCTCTGTCAGCGGTGCCAAAGACGGAGATTTTGTCATGATTCCGGGATTCCCCGGAACAACAAGGGAGTATATTCCATCTTTTTCTCTTGAAAAAATCATATATGGAGAAAATGCAACAAGAGTCTCTATAAGAGGAGAAAAAATAAGTATTCTTAAAAATGCAATAGAGGAGAATCCGGATAGAAAATTCAGATACACAACAAGACTTTCTTCCATTGGAAACAGTTACCTCAGGGCAAAAGGGGAAATTATG
>JAAXVX010000240.1 GCA_013335275.1 Bacteroidales bacterium | reverse complement strand
CCCTGTGCAGCTTTGGCCATATCTTCCGATGCAGCGTGCCATGCAGCGTTCATTGCCTCCATGGCTTTGTCAATAGCTGTTACATCCTGAGATTTGTGAGCCTCCTTAAGTGCAGCAAGTGCGCTTTCGATGTTTCCTCTCTTGTCGGCAGGAATCTTGTCGCCATACTCTTTAAGGTTCTTTTCTGACTGGAAAATCATTGTATCGGCAGAGTTAATCTTGTCAACTTTTTCTCTTTCCAGCTGGTCAGATGCCTCATTGGCCTTAGCCTCGTCACGCATTTTCTTGATTTCGGCATCGGTAAGTCCGCTTGAAGCTTCAATACGAATCTTTTGTTCCTTGCCGGTTCCTTTATCTTTTGCAGATACGTGCAGGATACCGTTTGCATCAATATCAAATGTAACTTCAATCTGTGGAACACCTCTTGGTGCAGGTGCAATTCCGTCCAGGTGGAAGCGGCCTATTGTCTTGTTGTCCTTAGCCATTGGTCTTTCTCCCTGAAGGATGTGAATTTCAACGGAAGGCTGATTGTCGCTTGCAGTACTGAAAACTTCAGATTTTTTGGTAGGAATTGTAGTGTTTGACTCGATAAGCTTTGTCATAACCGAACCATAAGTTTCGATACCGAGAGAAAGCGGAGTAACATCGAGCAGAAGTACATCCTTGACATCTCCTGCAAGAACGCCGCCCTGAATTGCTGCACCAACTGCAACAACCTCATCGGGGTTTACTCCTTTGCTTGGAGCCTTTCCGAAGAATTTTTCGACAAGTTGCTGAATGGCAGGAATACGTGTAGATCCGCCAACAAGCAAGATTTCATCAATATCGGAAGGTTTCATGTTTGCATCGCTTAGCGCTTTGCGACATGGTTCAACAGTTCTTTGGATAAGTGAATCGCAAAGTTGTTCGAATTTTGCACGTGTAAGAGTTTTAACAAGGTGTTTTGGAACTCCGTCCACAGGCATAATGTAAGGAAGATTTATCTCAGTTGAGGTTTGGCTTGAAAGCTCAATTTTTGCTTTTTCGGCTGCCTCTTTCAATCTTTGAAGTGCCATCGGGTCTTTTCTAAGATCAAGGCCGCTGTTTTCATTTTTAAACTCATCGGCAAGCCAGTCAATAACCATCTGGTCAAAGTCGTCTCCACCAAGGTGAGTGTCTCCGTTTGTAGATTTAACCTCAAATACACCATCGCCAAGCTCAAGAACAGAAATATCGAATGTTCCGCCGCCAAGGTCAAATACGGCAACCTTCATCTCTCTGTGTTGCTTGTCAAGGCCATATGCAAGAGCAGCAGCTGTAGGCTCGTTAATGATACGTCTTACCTTTAAGCCGGCAATTTCTCCTGCCTCTTTGGTAGCTTGTCTTTGCGAGTCGCTAAAATATGCAGGCACTGTGATAACTGCCTCTGTAACCTCTTGTCCAAGGTAATCCTCGGCAGTTTTCTTCATCTTCTGAAGAATGATTGCAGAAATTTCCTGTGGTGTATAAAGGCGGCTGTCGATGTTTACTCTTGGAGTGTTGTTATCGCCTTTGTCAACTTTGTAAGGTACTCTGTGAACCTCTTGCTGAACGCGGTCGTATGTTTCACCCATGAACCTCTTAATTGAAAAGATAGTTCTTGTAGGGTTTGTAATTGCTTGTCTTTTTGCCGGATCGCCAATTTTTCTTTCACCGTTGTCGGCAAATGCAACAATTGAAGGTGTTGTTCTTTTACCTTCGCTGTTTATGATGACAGTTGGCTCATTTCCCTCCATTACTGCAACGCAGGAGTTTGTTGTACCAAGGTCAATTCCGATAATTTTTCCCATTGTTATAAATGATTTTAATTGTTTTTCTGTTTGCCTTGTGGTACAACTAACATTGTGCCAATCGGCAAAAACTGACAAGGTGTCATATAATTCATATTGATTATTTGTATAGCTTTGCCGGGCAAAAAGATTTTAAAAACTTAAAGAGTATAGAAGAGATGTCTTTAGAGGGGAAAAGTCGTGTTATTACAACGCACAAATTGCTTGAAATGAAGCAAAGAGGTGAGAAAATCTCTATGCTCACCGCATATGACTATACAATGGCCAAAATCATAGATGAGGCAGGGATTGACATAATACTTGTGGGAGATTCTGCCGCCAATGTTATGGCCGGTCACGAAACCACATTGCCAATCACTCTTGATCAGATGATATATCATGCTCAAAGTGTAATGAGAGCTGTTAAAAATCCGATGGTTGTTGTGGATATGCCTTTCGGAACATATCAGGGGAATTCTAAAGAGGCTGTGCACAGTGCAATCCGGATAATGAAAGAGTCCGAAGCAGATGCTCTTAAAGTAGAGGGAGGAATAGAAATAATAGAATCGGTAAACAGGATTCTTTCAACCGGTATACCTGTAATGGGTCATCTGGGGCTCACCCCTCAATCGATTCATAAGTTTGGTACTTATTCTGTGAGGGCACGCGAAGAGGCAGAAGCAGAAAAGCTTATTGAAGATGCAGTTGCTCTTGAAAATGCAGGTTGTTTTGCACTTGTACTTGAAAAAATTCCGGCGGAACTTGGAACAAAAGTTGCCTCCAGACTTAAAATTCCTGTTATAGGAATTGGTGCAGGTAACGGAGTAGACGGGCAGGTTCTTGTCTTGCACGACATGCTCGGGCTCACACAGGAGTTTTCTCCAAGATTTCTCCGTCGTTATCACAATCTTCATGATGAGATGCTTGGAGCTGTAAAGAACTATATTTCAGATATAAAAAGTAAAGATTTCCCAAATGAGCGCGAGCAATATTGATAATTTAGAGGTATTATACGAAGACAACCATATTATTGTTGTTAACAAGAGATCCGGTGATATAGTACAGGGTGACAAAACCGGAGACATCCCTTTGGGAGAAGTTGTAGCTGCCTACATTGCAAGACGGGATTCAAAACCGGGAGCGGCTTTCATTGGTGTGACTCACAGGCTGGACAGGCCTGTAAGCGGCATCACAATCTTTGCAAAAACATCAAAGGCCCTTGAAAGAATGAACGAGTTATTCCGTAGCGGTGATATGGAAAAAAGATACTGGGCAGTTGTTGCGGATAAACCGACCCCACCGGCAGGAGAGCTGACTCATTTCAT
>JAAXVX010000239.1 GCA_013335275.1 Bacteroidales bacterium | reverse complement strand
TTTTGCCGACATCTGGCCGTTTGGAAAGAAATACTCTGCATCTCCATCGAATTTGCCATCTTTCATATTTCTCACTGTGTATATTTCTCCGGTTCGATGCCAGCTCTTTTCGATTCCATTTGGCAAGCCATTTGCAAAAGTCTGTAGATTCGAGGTATCTCCGTCACTATTAAAATAGCATAGCACTCCGTTTTTAAAATCGTCTGTCCTGTATGTGCCTTCCAAACCGTTTCTTTCTCCATTAATAATTCTATATACTTTGTACTCCCCGTTTTCATTTTTTACAGGCGACGTTTCAAAAAAAGCATCTTTTACATTGCATCTGTCCCAGACTTTATTAAAATATTGCTGGGCATTTAATGATACAGCACACAAAAGAAGTAGTGCAGAAAGAATAATTTTTTTCATATATTATTTTATAAGTCTCATACTGTAAGCCAAATATAATTCAAATATACATAAGCTCCAAGCCGCACCGGAAAAAATCTTACCTTTGTATCATGGCAAGTATTCTTCAGGCAAAAAATATATCAAAATCATACGGAACAAAGGTCCTGTTTGACAATCTGGACTTTAATATAAATGAAGGCGACAAGATTGCACTCATCGCGCCAAACGGAAGCGGTAAAAGTTCTCTCCTGAAAGTTCTGTCGGGAAAAGACAGTTCGGACAACGGAGGAATTGTGAACATAATGAAAGATGTTAAGGTCGCATACCTTGAACAGGAACCGGGTTTCGATCCGGACAGAACTGTTTTCGAAGAGGTATTTGCTGCTTCTGATATTCTGTCTTCGACAGTTGCAGAATACGAAAGTGCAATTGTGAGCGGAGACGAAAAACGCATCGAGGCTGCAATTCATCAGATGGACGCGCAGGATGCATGGCAGTATGAGCTCAAGGTTAAGCAGATACTGACCCAGCTTGACATTCACTCGCTCGACCAGTCAATGGGTGAACTCTCCGGCGGGCAGAAGAAGAGGGTGGCAATTGCCGGAATAATGATTCACGAAGCCGACTTCATAATACTGGATGAGCCTACGAACCACCTTGACCTCATCGTTATCGAGTTCCTTGAAGAGTATCTCAAACGGACTCAGGCTACCATTCTGATGGTTACTCACGACCGGTATTTTCTTGACAGAGTATGCAACCACATAATTGAACTTGAGAACGGAAAACTGTATACTTATAAGGGAAACTACTCTTACTACCTTGAGAAGAGAGAAGAGAGGATTGAAAATTTCAATTCCGAGACAGAGAGAGCGAGAAATCTTTTCAGAGGAGAGCTTGACTGGATGAGGAGAATGCCACAGGCAAGGGCAACAAAGGCTAAATACCGGATAAACGCATTCTATGACCTTAAAGAGAGGGCGGGTCAGGTAATAAAGGATAAAAACATAAAAATAGACGTGGGCAGTTCCCGTCTCGGGACCAAGATTATCAACTGTAAAGGAGTGACCCACTTTTATGACGATTTTTGCACAATTGACGACTTTACATACAACTTTGCAAAGGGAGAGAAGATTGGTCTTGTAGGGCCAAACGGAGTGGGTAAATCAACATTTCTGGAGGTGATGACAGGTTCTGTACTTCCTGTATCCGGGGAGATAGACCGCGGAGAAACTCTTGTTTTCGGATTTTACAGGCAAACCGGACTCCAATATGAACCTGAGGATACGGTAATAGATGTTGTAAGAAAAATTGCCGAGGTTGTGACACTTGCAGATGGGAACACAATGCCTGTAACTCAGTTTTTGAGCCGGTTCCTGTTCCCGCATCCGACGCACAATACAAAAGTTGACCGGTTAAGCGGAGGCGAAAGAAGAAGGCTATATCTGGTTACTGTACTGATGAAGAATCCAAATTTCCTGATTCTCGACGAGCCTACCAATGACCTGGATATAATGAGCCTGAATGTACTTGAAGAGTATCTTTTAAATTTTCAGGGATGTCTTCTCATTGTTTCTCACGACAGGTATTTTCTTGACAAACTTGCCGACCATATTTTTGTTTTCGAGGGCAAGGGCCTCATCAAGGATTATGTGGGGAAATATACCGAATACAGGGAACAGGTAAAAGAGGCGGAGCGTGAAGCAGAGCTTTCCGCTAAAGAGGCAAAAGTTCTGGCCCGGGAAAAGGCAGTTGAATCCGCAGATTCTGCCGTAAATGAGGATAAATTTCAAAAGAAGAAATTATCATTCAAAGAGCAAAAGGAACTGGAAAAGCTGGAAAAAGACATTGAGTCTCTTGAAAAAGAGAAGAGCAGCCTTGAGGCCGCTCTTTCTTCCGGGACGCTCTCTTCCGAAGAGCTCACAAAATCATCTGTAAGAATAGCCGAGGTAATTGCTCATATTGATTCAAAGAGCGACCGCTGGCTGGAACTTAACAGTTAAAATTATTCCATAAGTTTTTTATACTTGAATCTCTTTGGTGTCAAATCGCCAAGGCGTTTCTTTTTGTTCTCCTCATATTCCGAGTAGCTTCCTTCAAAATAATAGATTTTCGAATCGCCTTCAAATGCAAGAATGTGTGTTGCAATCCGGTCAAGAAACCAGCGGTCGTGAGAGATAATAACTGCACATCCGGCAAAGTTGTCAAGGCCCTCTTCAAGGGCGCGGATTGTATTTACGTCCACGTCATTTGTAGGCTCGTCCAGCAGCAGCACGTTCCCTTCCTCTTTCAGGGCAAGAGACAAGTGAAGCCGGTTTCTTTCACCACCCGATAAAATCCCGCATTTTTTCTCCTGATCGGCTCCGGAGAAATTGAATCTCGAAACATACGCCCTGGCATTTACTTCCCTGTTTCCGAGCTTTACATATTCGGAATTCTGAGAAATAGTTTCGTATACAGTTTTATCCGGGTCAATTTGCTTATGTTGCTGATCTATGTATGCAGTCTTAACGGTTTCTCCTACGGAAAACTCTCCTGAATCCACTTTTTCAAGCCCCATAATAAGGCGGAAAAGAGTTGTCTTACCGGCTCCGTTGGGGCCTATAACTCCAACGATTCCTGCAGGCGGCAGTTTAAAGTTGAGATTTTCAAAAAGCACTCTGTCTCCGAATGATTTTGTAACATTGATTGCTTCAATAACCTTGTCGCCGAGTCTCGGGCCGTTTGGA
>JAAXVX010000238.1 GCA_013335275.1 Bacteroidales bacterium | reverse complement strand
AACTGCACCCATCAGCAAACCGCCTGCACTTCCGCCCATGGCAGCAAGCCCCTGCGGAGATGTGTATTTGTCTGCAATAAGTTTCTCGGCACAAGCGATAAAATCGGTAAAAGTATTTTTCTTTTTAAGGAGCTTGCCGTCTTCGTACCACTGCTCTCCCAAATCGCTGCCACCGCGAATTTGTGCGATAGCAAATACAAATCCTCTGTCTATGAGGCTGTAGTATGCCGGGCTGAAATATACATCGGAGCTTGAACCGTAACTTCCGTATGAATAAAGCAGGGCAGGGCTCTTTCCGTTTTTCTTAAGACCTTTTTTGTACACAATAGCCATTGGAATCTCAGTCCCATCCGAAGCCTTTGCCCAAAGCCTTTCCACTACATAATCATCTGCATTAAAGCCGGAAGGTATTTCCTGCTCCTTAAGTTTTTTGCTTTCGCCTTTTACAAGGTCGTATTCAAACAGTGTGTTTGGCCTGTTAAGCGAAGTATAGTTGTAACGGAAAGTGGTTGCGTCAAATTCGGGATTGCCGGCAAGAGAGACCGAATATACAGGCTCTGGAAACAGAATCTCCTGTTTTGCTGTATCGGTGAGGGAGAAATATTTTATTTCGTTAAGCCCGTTTTTACGAAGCTCCAGAACGAGATAGTTTTTAAGTACGTCAATTCCTTCAATCCGAACTGCAGGGTCGTGGGCCACAAACTCTTTCCATGTGGCTTTGTCCTGATATCCTGCGAGAGGCAGTTCATAAATTTTGCCGTTGAGGTTTTCTTTGTCTTTGTAGCGCATAAAGAATTTGTCGCTATGCTGATAAACTGCATACTCGACTCCCTGAACCCTTGGAAGAAATACTTTAGGTTTTTCATTAGGTTTGTCGGCAGGGATATACTGATATTCCGATGTGGTTGTGCTTCCGCTTTCAATAAAAATAAGCTGGTCGGTTTTTGTCTTTTCGAGGCTGAGGTTGAATTTTGCATCCTTCTCTTCATAAACCAGTTCGTCCGGTTTTGTTGAGCCGAGTGTGTGGCGGAAAACCTTATTTGGACGGAGGGCTTTGTCTACTGTAATGTAGAAAATGGTTTTGTTGTCGTTTGCCCACTCAAAAGAGGCAATTCCGGGAATATTCTCTGTCATGTCCTCGCCTGTTTCCAGATTACGGACCTTTAGAATATAATCGGCAAAGGAACCTGTTTCGTTATAGGAGTAAGCGGCAAGTTTATTGTCCATGCTCACTACATATCCGCCAAAGCGCATTGCTTTTTTACCTTCGGCCATTTTATTCACGTCAAACATAAGCTGCTCCTTTGCATCCGGTGCGGCCTGTTTGCGGAGATAAACCCTGTATTGCTTTCCTGCCTCTGTGCGGCTGTAGTAGTTGTAGCCCTTCGAGAGAGTAGGGTAGCTTTCGTCGGCATCCTTTATGCGGCCAATTATTTCGTTGTATATCTTTTCCTGAAGAGCCTTTGAATTGCTCATAACGGTATCGGTGTATGCGTTTTCCGCATTAAGATATTCTATTACTTTAGGGTTGGTTTTGTCTTTTAACCAGTAGTAATTGTCTACGCGTTCGTTTCCAAACTCGTTAAATGTCACCGGAATTTTTTCTGCCACCGGAGGTTGGGGATAGTCGCTCTGTTTCAAAATAGTTGCATTTTTTTGATTGCAGGAAGCAAGCGCCAGAATAAGGGCAGCGGCCTGCAAAATTCTAAATTTTGTTTTCATATTTAATTCTGGTTTCTTGTTTATTCTTTATTTTTGCCCGTCTTGTACAGGATAATATCTGCCTTTTCAACTGTTATCATACATCCGTAACGGAGATTCTCGAACCAGGGCAGAATAATTTTTGTAAACTCTTCAATTTTGTAGGCATCGTCCACTATTTCAACCACAACGGGGAGTTTTTCTGTAATCTCCCAGAATTTAAGACTCCTCACTGCACTGCTCGACCCAAAACCCATTATTCCCTTAAGCACAGTCGCTCCGGCGAGCCCGTACCTCTTTGCAGCGAAAACGACCATCTCATACAGGGGAGTATGTTTGAACTTGTCGGTATTGCTGATAAAAATCCTCAACACCCTGGCTTCGCCATTTGTTTCCATTACTAAAATATTTTAGTGACTAAATTTCCAAAGTATGTTGCCATGAGCCCCAGGAAAACACTTAAAGCCGTGTAAAGAGCAAAGTAAAAGAAGTTGCCGTCCTTGAGCAAAGATAAATTTTCGCTTGCAAAGGTGGAGAAAGTGGTGAATCCTCCGCAAAAACCTACGGTGAGGAAGAGCCTCATCTCTGCGCTCATAAAATTTCCCCTTTCGGACATTCCGTAAAATATGCCAATGAGAAGACAGCCAAGAATATTTACAAAGAGCGTCCCGTATGGGAAGCCGGAAATTACCGTATTCTGGATATACCGGGAAGCCAGAAAACGAGAGACACCTCCAATAAAACTGCCTGTTCCAATAATCAGAATTAACTTAAACATAACGCTTTAAACTTTGTAAGTCACGGCATTTATATTCATTCCTGCTCCCACTGATGCGAAAACAAGAATATCTCCTGAATTGATTGTGTGTGTTTTTAAATTGTCTTTTAAGATGAGGTCCAGCAGGGTGGGAAGGGTGGCCACAGATGAGTTGCCAAGCCATGCGATAGACATTGGCATAACATTGTGAGGCATTTCTGTAATATTATAAAGAGCATAAAGCCTCTTTAATATTGCATCGTCCATTTTTCCGTTTGCCTGATGGATGAGTACTTTGCTGATATCTTCGATATGCGTCTTGCTCTTGTCCAGACAAGCCTTTATGGCCTGCGGAACTGTATCAAGCGCATACTGATACAACCGTTTTCCGTTCATTTTCAGATACAGGTTTTCCCCTGTTACTTCGTCCTGTTTGAAGGATTTGCCCATGTGAAGCATCTGTGAATACGCAAATGTATCCGAACGGGTTGTGTGGGCCAGTATCCCAATAGGAGTGTCGCTCTCTTTGCCTTCAAGGATTATTGCACCGGCGCCGTCGGCATACAGCATGCTGTCTCTGTCGTGCGGGTCGGAAATTCTCGAAAGAACATCGGCACCAATTACAAGTATCTTTTTGGCATCTCCCGATTTGATATAGTAGTCTG
>JAAXVX010000237.1 GCA_013335275.1 Bacteroidales bacterium | reverse complement strand
GGCAATGCCGCACGCCGGGACCCTTAAAAAGTAAGTGATTTAATATCTTTCCCCTAAAGAACCGGAGTAACGGTAATCGTACCCATATCGGTCACAAGTCCTGTGGCAACAACTACATTGTCAATTGTCTTGCCGGTGTATGTGGCTTTTGGTTCTATAAGCATCTTATAAGTACCTGCAGCTATTCCCTTGAACAGGAACTTTCCGTCTGCAGCTGCTATTGTAGACAGCGTATCTCCGTTTGCAATGGCTCTTACGGTTGCAGTTGCGTCAACAGGTAAAACGACTCCCTTGATTGCCCCGGTAACTGCTTCGTTGAATGTACGGATTACCGGTTTAAGGCTGTAAGTTCCGTTTCCTTTGGCAACGATAGAGCGTGCTGCATCAAAGTCAATCCAAAGGTCATATGTGATTCCCTCTGTAAGTACGGCGTTGATATTAAATTTCAATCCGGACTGTTGAGCCGATGGTGTATCAAGGTTTTGATAAACGCCTCCAACTTTCACTTTGTTGTTTGTTCCAAGAACCAGTCTCATTTGTGAGATGGTTCCCACTGGCAATTCTGCTGTTGCAAGCAAAGCATCGAGTCCGTTTCTGAAATCGAGCAGATTGTAAACCCCGGCAGTAACGGGAAGGCTGGTCCATGTTCCTTCGGCTTCGTTTAAAGAAGAGTGAATCTGAATACCCTGAACATCTATAAGTACCTCCTCATAATTTGCAGGAGCATCTGTAAGGTGCACGACCAGAGTCGCTTTGTTTCCGTCTTTTGTACATGACGTCAGGCCCAAAAAAAGAGCCCCGGCAATCATTAAACTTGTATAAAGTTTCTTTTTCATCTTATTGAAATTAATGGATATTTAATCGATAATCTGCGTTATGCAATTATCCCTGTCTATTACTACACCGTATCATAGTGCAATTACCCTACCACTATCGTCTTTATTTTTTATATTTGTCTATCACTTCAAAACTCACAGACAGTAATGATCTCAATTATAGTGGCAATAGCCAGCAACGGCGCTATCGGACGTAACAACCAGCTTCTCTGGCATATTTCGGAAGACCTGAGGTATTTTAAAAAAATTACCGGCGGACATACCGTAATTATGGGCAGAAAGACCTGGGAATCCATTGGCCGTCCCCTTCCAAACCGCCGGAATATTGTTATCAGCAGAAGTATTGATGCCGGTAAATTAGCCGGCGCAGAGGTTTATAGATCACTGGAAGAGGCTGTTGCGGCCGCATCTGCGAATAACGGTCTTCAACCTGACGGGTTGTGTGCAAATAATCAATCCGGTGAGTCCCGGATTTTTATCATAGGCGGAGGAGAAATTTATCGTCTGGCCCTTCCTCTGGCCGACAGGCTCTACCTCACACTGGTCCACACTCCCATTGAAGATGCAGACACTTTCTTCCCTGACATAGACTACACCCTGTGGCATGAAATTTCCCGCGAATCTTTTCCCCGCGGTGAAAAATTCGAACACCCTTTTGATTTCGTAGTTCTCGAACGCAAATAAATCGGCAAACCCGCAAACCTTCAATTTCACCCCATAGACCGGCTCTATTATCCGATAGACGGCCCGGGCACCCTCAAATCTAAACTATATCTCTGCTGCTATGTTATTGCTACATAACAGTAGTAACAACTATTCATAACAGACATAATGAAACGACTAATAATGATGCTCTCTCTCGCAATATTGCCTTTTATGGCTTTTGCGCAAATGGGCACAAAAGATAATAATTCAAAAAATACTAATATCATGACAACAATCAATAAGTTCGAATTTCCTCAGCTGCCATACGCATATGACGCCCTGGAGCCATTCATCGATAAACTCACAATGGAAATCCACTATAGCAAACACCACAAAGCATATTTCGACAATTTTGGCAATGCAATCAAAGGAACCGAACTGGAGAAACTGACAATTGAAGACATCTTCAAAAACATCAGCAAATACCCTGCTGCCGTACGGAACAACGGAGGCGGATTCTACAACCACATAATATACTGGGAAAGTATGAAGCTTAACAGCGGAAAACCATCGGCAAAACTGGAAGCTGCTATCAACAAGACCTTCGGTTCAATTGACGATCTCAAGAAGCTTTTTCTTGACTCAGGCAAAACCCGTTTCGGAAGCGGATGGGCATGGCTGAGTGTAAACGAAAACGGAGACCTCTTCGTATCGTCTACTCCAAATCAGGATAACCCTCTGATGGATGTTGCGGATAAAAAAGGCACTCCAATACTTGCAATGGACGTATGGGAACACGCCTACTATCTCAAGTATCAGAATAAACGCCCCGACTATGTTGAGGCATTCTGGAGCGTAATCAACTGGGATATGGTTTCTAAGAAATACGAAGCTCTCGTTAAGTAAGCTTCACAATCAAATGGCGGCAAGGCAGAATCGCCATTACTTTTCAAACAGTTTCTGCCACAATTAAGTAATTAAACAGTTAATAGTTATTGTTTTAGATTAGGTTTATTTTAGGTTTTCTTTATTATTCGGAGGCCTCCTTTACGGGAGGCCTTTTCCATTTCGAATAATTCCCTACAATACAATAATTTACTAAACATTTTGAGACATCACATCTCAAAATGTTTGGCAATACATTGTATTTCTGTAGATTAAGTTGGGTGGAAAATTTTAGTTCTGTAATAATTAACGAAAACCATCCAGATAGCCTATGGCATCAGAAAATCTCCGGGTGCTCCTGTGAGGTCTTTGATTACATCGGCAGCAGACTCTTCTTTCCGAATCATTGATGCCACCTGACCTATTTCCAGTTCCCCTTCGGACAAATTGCCTTCGAAAATCCCCATTTTGGCGCGGCTCTTACCAAGAAGAATTGTCAGCTCTTCTGCAGATGCACCTCTGTTTTCGGCTTCAAGAACGGCCATTGAAAAATCGTTGTCCACAAGACGGGTAGGTGCCAGCTTTTTAAGCAGGAGCTTAGTTTCTCCCTCTTTAAGTCCGCGGCAGCGTTCCTTGAACGCAGGATGAGCCGAGCTCTCTGTGCATAATGCAAAGCGGGTCCCAATCTGAACACCCTCTGCACCCAATGCAAATGCAGCATTGTAGCTTGCGCGGGAAGCAACGCCTCCGGCCGCAATAAGCGGTATTG
>JAAXVX010000236.1 GCA_013335275.1 Bacteroidales bacterium | reverse complement strand
CAACCCGATACGAGTTGTTTGACAGCAACGTCGAATACGGCAATATTACCGGAATCACTAAAAACTCTTTCCATATAGCCTGTAAAGGAGGTAGCATAGAGGTTCTTGAAGTTCAGCTCCCCGGAAAAAAACGGGTTACTACAAGAGAGTTTCTGGCCGGCTTCCGCAACCCTGAAAGTTTTAAATTCATCTGATAATGGATGAAATTGTTATTCTGGCAAACGGCGATTTTCCTTCGCATCCGGTTCCTCTGGAAATACTTAACAGCGGAAGGCGAATTGTCTGCTGTGACGGAGCGGCAGAAAGACTTATCGCTGCCGGAATTATTCCTTCGGCAATAATCGGAGACATGGACAGTCTAGACAGCAACATTCAGGATTCCTATTCCGAAAGAATAATAAAGGTCACCTGCCAGGAAACAAATGATTTGACAAAGGCATTCAATTATTCGCTAACATTCCAGCCCTCCCGGATATTCATTCTTGGAGCCACCGGATTCAGGGAAGATCATACTTTGGGAAATATTTCCCTTTTATCTGAGTACAGGAGAAGTTCTGCTGTAGAAGTTGAGATGTTCACAAACAACGGAAAGTTTATCCCGATATCGGGCACTCATACATTCCACGCTACTAAAGGTAGCAGCGTATCCGTTTTTTCTCTTGACAACGGGATTTCCATTCATTCGACAGGGCTGCAGTATCCGCTTGATGAAGTAGTTTTTGATTCATGGTGGAAGGCTACGCTCAATGTGTCCGTAAAAGACCACTTCACCCTCAGGTTCAAATCGGGCCGTGTGATTGTTTTTATAGGTTATAATTCAGTAAAATAAAAAAAGCGGCCCCAAAAAGGACCGCTTTAATTAATAATTTATCGTTTAGTTACTTAACTTTTTTGTTAAGTTCTGCTCCGGCTTTAAATCTTACAACTTTTTTGGCTGCAATTTTTATTTTAGCACCTGTGCGAGGGTTTCTTCCGTTACGTGCATTTCTTGCATTAACTGAAAATGTACCAAAACCAACGAGAGTAAGTCTCTCGCCTTTTTTCATTGCGTCTCCTGATACACCGATAAATGCATCGAGAGCTTTTTTAGCGTCAACTTTTGTAAGATCGGCCTTAGCCGCGATAGCTGAAATCAATTCTGCCTTATTCATAATATTAAGTTTAGGATGTTGAATTACTTGTCTTTGTGCAAATATAAATTATAAAATCAAAATTTCAAACAAAAAACCAATTTTTTATCAGTATAAAATAAATAATAATCTAACGTTACTTTTAACCCTCTGCGTCTTTCGTTTAGGGTTACTTTTACCCTTTTTTAATAATAAATCGTAAGTTAAATAATTTATCAATAAGTTACAACGTTTTACCCATTTTTTTTGCGATATACCCTTCAAGTTCCCTTTTTTTCTTCTCAAACGCAGCAAATTCCTCACTTTCCGGGAACATTGGCCTGTGTTCTCTCATAAGTGCCAACCTTTTATAATCTTCCAGCAAAGCGAGTGTTTCGTGAGAAAAAACAAATTCCGCAAACCGCTCCCATACATATTCGGTTCCCTCTTTAGAAATATGAATCATGTCCGGGGCATAAAAGCGATAATCCCTCAACTCATCCATCACAATTTCGTATGAAGGAAAATAAACTGCATTAGGAAAATTATTCGCCAGCTCTTCGATGGCAAGAAGAAGCCTTGCTTTACTCAGTTGGTTTCCATGGGCTCCATCTTTCAGGTGCCTTACAGGGCTCACATTGAATAACCACTTTTTTTGCGGGTTCTTCTCTAAATGGGGGGCCAGAAAATCTACAATTTCCTTAACAGACAGATTTTCTCTTACGAAACTGTCCGAATGCAATTTATGACAATTGGCGACTACTCTGCCGTTTTCCCTGAGCCTGTAAACCCAGGATGTGCCAAGCGTTATCGCAACCCATTCCGAGTCTTTAAAAAAGCGGGAACTCTGTTCCAGCGATAAGTTAATCTTATTTAAGAGACCCTCTTCGGTCATATCGCTGTACTCGCTGCTGTGGGCAAGGCTCTTGTATATGTCTCCGTTAATTATAATATCGTCTTTTGTATAGCGGGAGGGATTTGAAAGTTTGTCAAGAGAGGCGGCGATTGAGGCAGGATTGTAAAGTACTCCAAACGGATTTACATTCACGTCGAAACTCATTCTGGACATCATCTCCCCTATCTCCTGCGCAAAGCAGGAGCCCAGGAAAATAATTTTGCTGTCATACGATATCTTATATGGAGATATTCCGGTTTCTGCTTTTGTTTGCCACTTCATCTGATATCTTTTTTTACAACAAGACCCGATTTAATTTTTTGTAACCCCGGCCTTGAAAGGGGCGATTCGGAAAAATATTCCTTAAATGTATCCTCTTCCATTGCCATCCATTCGCCGGCATTTAATTCCGGGAGTGTCTTTGAATACCCGGCAAGAGAGAGCGGCATAAATTCCTGCCAGAGGCCGGGCTTTCCTTTTGCCGACCATGGACATGCATTCATGCATATGTCACAACCAAATATACTGTTTTTTAAATCAATAATGAACTCTTCCTGCGCATACTCTTTCCTTGATTCAATAGTCTGATAGGATATACATTTTCTCGCATCAACCCTGAACGGCCGGCAAAGAGCTCCGGTAGGACAGGAATCAAGGCATTTAGTGCACTTTCCGCACCCGGCCGGTACCGGATTGCCATATTTTACTTCCCGGTCAAGAATTATCACTCCTATGAGGGTATGCAGCCCGTATCGCCGGCTGATGAGAAAAGTGCTCTTGCCTATGAAACCAAGACCCGCTTTTGCTGCCCAGGTTCTTTCAAAAACCGGGGCAGAGTCTGTAAAAGCTCTTGCTGTTGCCTCCGGGATAAGCACTTTTATCTCTTTTATGATTTTAAACAATTTATCTTTTATTACCCTGTGATAATCCATGCCGTATGCATAAGAGGCTATCCGGGGAAGAGATTCATCCTGAAGAACAAGCGGCTTATAGGGGGCGAGAAAGCACAATACCGATTTTGCTCCTTCTAAAAGCAGTCCCGGATCTTCCCTGAGCGACATATTTCCTGCCATATATCCCATACCGGCATTATGCCCTTCTGCAATGTATTCTTCCAGGTGAAGCCTTTCTGCTGTG
>JAAXVX010000235.1 GCA_013335275.1 Bacteroidales bacterium | reverse complement strand
CTCTTTAAACAGCCTCAGAAATTTTATAAACATGAACCAATACGGAATGTGGTGGTCGGCAACAGAAAAGGACTCAAAAAATGCCTATTACCGCTACATTCACTTTGACGGCCCCGACTTCCCATACAGTTATGCGGGTAAGTCAACATTCGGCGCATCTGTAAGGTGTGTCCGAAACTCAGATAATTAACCACTTAAAACATACCAAAATGAAACTTTCAAAAGGTCTGATTACACTGCTGGTGTTACTTGCAGTAGTATTTTTTATCTTCATCTGGGCCAAAGGAGCATATAACTCTATGGTTTCTCAGGATGAACAAGTTACATCTGCATGGTCGCAGGTTGAAAATGTATATCAAAGAAGAAGTGACCTTATTCCAAATTTGGTTGCAACTGTTAAAGGATATGCCGCTCACGAAAGAGAAACTCTTGAAGGAGTAATAAACGCAAGAGCAAAAGCAACTCAGACAACAATTGACCCAACCAACATGACTGCCGAAAGCCTTAAACAATATCAGGCTGCACAGGGCGAACTAAGCAGCGCGCTTGGCCGTTTGATGGTTGTTGTAGAAAGATATCCGGATCTCAAGGCAAATCAGAACTTCCTCGAACTGCAGGCACAGCTGGAAGGTACTGAAAACAGAATTACAGTTGAGAGACAAAAGTTCAACGACACAGCCAGAAGTTACAATACCTACATCAGGCAGTTTCCAAGAAACATGCTTGCAGGCATTTTTGGTTTTGACAAAAAGGCATATTTCGAAGCTCAGGCTGGTGCCGAAAATGCTCCTAAAGTTGAATTTTAACCGTGAAATCACAAGCCTTTATTTCAAAGGCAGACACGGAACAAATTGTTAAGGCAATAGAGTCTGCCGAACTCAACACTTCAGGTGAGATAAGAGTTCATATAGAAGGGCAGTGCCCTGCAGACCCTGTAGAAAGGGCTGTCTATATCTTTAATAAAATAAAGATGTACAAGACCCGTGAACGAAACGGAGTACTCATATACATTGCCCATAAATCCAAGAAGTTTGCAATAATCGGGGACTCCGGCATTAACGCCGTAGTTCCTCCCGATTTCTGGAATGAGGTAAAAGAGTCCCTTGGGGAATATCTCCGCAAAGGAGAGGTTGCACAGGGGCTTTCTGTTGCCATAGGAATGGCAGGAGATAATCTGAAAAAATTCTTCCCATATAAATCTGACGATACAAATGAACAGAGCAATGAAATCTCGTTTGGTGAATAGGATTATTCTGCTTTTTGCAGCTATCACCTTCACGGTTTCGGGGCTCACGGCTCAGATTCCGCAAAGACCTCAGCCACAAAGGCTGGTTAACGATATGGCATCTGTCTTTACAGCCGAGCAGGCAGGACAGCTGGAGAGTACTTTGGTCGATTTTTCAAATAAAACTTCAAATCAGATTGTAATTCTTACCGTGAACTCTCTTGAGGGAACGGATAAATCTCAGTTTGCCTACAGCGTAGGCGAGCAGTGGGGCGTTGGACAATCTAAATTTGACAATGGACTTGTTATTCTCATCAAACCTAAAACCGGCAGTGAAAAAGGTGAAGCATTCATTGCTACCGGTTATGGTCTTGAGGGCGCACTGCCGGATGCAATTTGCAAAAGAATTGTAGAAAACGAGATGATTCCGGCTTTTACAGACAACGATTATTTCGGAGGCATTACTAAAGCACTGAATGTAATTTTGCCAATTGCAGCCGGAGAGTATTCGTCCAAGGAGTATGCAGCAAAAACCGATAAAGGAGGCTTTGTCCCGGCCATTGGTATAATTGTTTTTATTATTATCATGGTTGTCCTCTCTGCTTTAGGCAAAAAAGGGGGCGGGAGCAACAATATTGGCGGTGGCGGCAGAAGAGGCCCAGGTGCGCTTGAACTGCTCTTACTTGGTTCGCTGTTGTCCGGTGGTGGCCGGTCATCAGGAGGCTTTGGCGGTGGCGGATTTGGCGGCGGTGGCGGCGGCTTCGGAGGATTTGGCGGTGGCGGCTTCGGAGGAGGCGGTGCAGGCGGAAGCTGGTAAGAGTTCTATTTGTCAGATATCAGGTTAATCACAACAATTTCGGATTTTGTTCCTATTCTGTATTTTGGCCCCCATAAGCCAAGTCCGGATGTGACAAAGTATTGCGTATCCCCTATTCTTAAGTATCCGTATGAATGTTTGAAAAACAGCTTCACCAGTATGTTTCCCGGCCAGAACTGTCCATTGTGCGTATGACCGGAAAATTGAAGGTCAACTCCATTTTTAGCAGCATCTTCAAGATTTTTGGGCTGATGGTCAAGCAGTATTACCGGCAGTGATTTATCCGTATTTCTCAAAAGCGTGTCGAGGGAAATACGGCCGCTGTTTGTAATATCATCTCTTCCCGCAATATAGAACGCACTGTCTACCAAAGCGACAGAATCTTTTAAAAATGTAATTCCGGACGATTTAATGTAATTATAAATTTCCTCCCGCTTTCTGCCGTAGAATTCGTGATTTCCGGTTATTGCAAATACTCCTCGTGGAGCATAAAGTTTGCTTAGCTCCTCTTTCATGTTCTGGTTAATGAGAGGATGCGGGTCGCGGTCCGCTACATCTCCGGCTAAAAGTACAACATCGCCCTTTTGGGTATTGATTAATTCCACATATTTTTTCAGGTCCTTTTTATTTATGTAGGAACTGAGGTGTATATCGCTCGCAACTACCAGTTTGAGTTTACCTCCGGGAAGAGGTTTGTGTGTTGTCAAATCAAGTGTAGTGATTTCGGGATTATTGAACTTATAGTTTCCGTATGCAAGCACAGAGGTAACGATTACCACTCCAAAAACGAAAAGGAGCGTTTTTACCAGCTGATAATTTTCTTTAATATAAAGCGGATATATGTCAAAAATCCTGTTTAAAAGGCGGATAATATCCACTCCCAGAATAAATATTGCAAAGTAAACCAGAGCAATCATCCAGGTAAATCCGACTGCCGAAAGCACTGTTCCTGTGGACTGACGCATATTGTCCCCAAGAAACATCTTAACGAAAAAGGCGGCCATTGAGCCAATAAATATTACAGAATAGATGATTTTTAACCACAAAAAAGGCGGAAGCGCCTGCAAACCTCTGATAAACACATAAAAACTAAGACCAAAAAAGGAAA
>JAAXVX010000234.1 GCA_013335275.1 Bacteroidales bacterium | reverse complement strand
AAATGTTTACAAATGCAAGAGAAGCAACTATTAAAATTGCCAGAATCAGATCCCCTGCCAGCGTTATCGCGGGGCCAAGCACGCCAAAAACATACGAGTAGCAAACAGTATTTGTGTTGTGAGAAAGCGCGGAAGAGCTGTTATCTTTTATGAAGAGCAGACCATTGTTATAATAACGGGTAAAAAGAGATTCAGAATACTGAGAGAATATTTTTAAAAGAGATCTGTTTTGATGGTTGTTAATCTTGTGAAGTATAAAATTTTTCAACAATGTGAATATCAGAACCACTGCACATATCAACAAAAGAAAGGTCCCAAAACTGTCAATATTTAACCCGGTATATATTCGGTTCAGCCACTCGTTTTTTGCTATTCCGTCTTCTTCAAGCAGAAGCAGCAAAAGAGGAACAAACAACGCCAGACCTGCCATTTCAAGAAACGCCCGCATTACGGTAAAAAAAACCAATACCAGCCATCTAGAACTTACGCGGAATATTTTTGGCATATTTATTTCCAGTTTAGGAGTTGAAAATTTTGATGTATTCTGAATATTAATGATTTAAAAAACAACCCGTTCTCTATTGAATCATACTTCCATTTTGACCGAAAGAGTTGTTTTACGCCAAGCAATTTTCTGCAGGGAACCCACATCGTCTCAATCTCTTTTTTGTCAACAGGTCTGAACTTGTTATAAAAAGTATCTTCTAAAACACGGTTAGCAAGAGTTGTCACTTGATACCTGTCAATCGAAAATTCCGGAATACTCTCTTCTGGCAGGCCCAAATGCATCTGACCTATTTCTAAAAATGAGCAGATTAAATTGTACTGCCCATACTCTCTCATAGCTTTTTCAAAGTTGGCAAAATCTATTCTCGCTCTGTTTTTTTCAAAAAAGAGAGCCAAATCGCAAAAATGCCTCAATACCAGCCCGGATGCTAAAAAATGAATGATGTTATGCCGGGAGAGGAAGATTGCTGTGAAATCAGGCGTTGGAATACGAACCGTAATATCGTCTATCGTTATTGTGTCGAATCCCTGCTCACAAAGAATCTTGTGCAAATGCTTTTCCAGATTTTTGTCGGCTTTGGTATATTCTACATTGAGAAATGTTTTGTGGTTTTCCACAGGAACCCCTTTAAAAAAGAAATTCGAGTGTTTTGTCCCCTTTTTGTCGACCTCAATTTCTAAATCTTCGATAACCTTGTTTCCTTTTTCATAATCTCCTAAAAGGAAAATATCAATATCTCCGCACTCTCTATGATTTGGATCCGGATAGAGTTCACTCAATCCAATTCCTTTAAGCAGCAACATCTCTATACCATTCTCCCGAAAAAGGGCAACAAGCTCTTTAATAACCGCTCTCTGCCTTTTGTTTCTTGCCTCCAGCTTTTGAATACTAAGTTCCCAGCGGATAAGCAACTCCCTCGAGAGCCCCCCTATTTGCGTCAATCCGTCCCGGGCAACACACAATACACCTTGCCTGGCAGCCAGATTGACAAAACTGTTCCAATCCAGGTCTTCCGGAATTTCTAAAAAGGCCTCTCTGTTTTTATGGAAGCACAGAGAGGTCTTTATTAGTGATAACAGTGTATTTTGCTCGTGAGTGAAGTTCATACTGTTAATCTTTCAAGCACCTGACAGAGATACCGAATTTCTTATTCAAATAGGAATCTATAATACTGCTGCTATTATATTCCATACTACGGTAATGGGCAAAGACCGTAGTTGGAGAAGAACTCCAACAGTAACCGCTAGAACCAATGTTTTGGAAAGACAATCCATCGTAGTAACGGAGGCCTCCCGGAAGGGCTGTAAAAACTGTCTCGTTGGTTGCTCCGGTGTTGGGAGATGTCCAATGTGTGGTTCCGGTTTCTTTTAACTTTCCGCCTACGGCACTCCCACCTCCTAAATAATCAGATAAGGTTGACCACTCCGAATCTGTGGGTATATGCCAGCCCGTTGGGCAAATGCTTTTACCTCCGTTGCTTGCAACCTTTGAAGAAGCATTATTATCTACTGTGTACCAGTTGTATAATGCGCCATAAATCGCCTTATATGTGCCAGCATCGTTATTATACCAGCAATATGCTCCAGTTGAAAGTGCACCCCATGCGGTATTATCTGTTACATTTGGAATTTCAGAACCATCATTATACTTGGTGGTTTTTAGGTTGGAGCCCATCCATACCTGAGTACCAATCATAACTGTAGAATAGGTATTACCGTCTACGTCATCAACAGTTTCTGTCGCAGTTGCAGCATCTACTGAAACTACATATTTATTGCCACGCAGAAAGCCGCCCGAAAGAGCCGTTTTGCTGATGTATTTCCAGGTAGCACCATCCGAAGAGATGCCAATAAGGCAATTACCCGTCTGAGTGCCGGGATTTATAACCATGTAAACCTTAGTGTCGGCATTGGTGGAAGTGAGTGTGGCCGGTGTTGTAAGCGTTACGACAACCTGAGTTGATGTTCCTGTCTGGCTGGCAAAAGTATAGCCTACACCGGTTGCAGGCTTTGCCTGAGTAATATCAATAGTACCACCGCTAAAGGCAAGGGTATTGCTGCCAGAGAATTTCACAGCCTTAAGTGTTCCTGATCCTTTTATCTGGAACTCAAGAACTGTAAAAAGGTGGTTGTATTTTAGGTGTACCTCATTTGCAATTGCATTGGTGCTTGCAGGAGAGGTAACTGTTACCGGTGTGGCGACCATAAAGTCAAGTGCGCCTACATGTGCATTGCTGCCGGCTGCTGATTGTGTCTGAGCAGATGGCAATGCGACTGGAACGACTGTAGAAGATGCTGTTCCGGATACCCACGGATAATATGCATAAAAGGTGTGATCGGTTGCTGTGCCAGTACCCCAATACATTGTTCCGGTAAAGTTTGAGCTTGTTCCACTGCTTGCAGCGGTAAATTCGGCATTGACAATTGATGATCCGCCACCAGCTGTAGCTGTGCGGGCCTGGGTAGAGTAAATCCCAACTTTATCGGTCGTTACAACCCAGTAGGTAACAAGACCGCTGAGAGTGGTCTTGGTGGCTGCATTTGCATCTTCGCCGGAAACTTTTATTAACTGTGAACTATTATCTGCGTTAGGATTATCTTGAACCGTATCTTTATTGCAAGAGAAAGTCAGAAAAAAGAGTGCTG
>JAAXVX010000233.1 GCA_013335275.1 Bacteroidales bacterium | reverse complement strand
TGTGAACAGCCGGGACAATAGTGCATAGTAGTACTTGTGAGGACGGGAGTTTTTGCGTAAACCCTGTTTTCGGGTTTTATGATATCTTTAACATCCATAATTTTCAAATTTGATTATTTGCCAATCTCTTTTTTAAATGCCTCATATACCTCTTCTGGAGAAGGAACTATACCTCCCAGGCGGCCAAAGAAATTCACGGGGATTCTGCCGTTTACTGCAAGTTTAACATCTTCAAGCATCTGGCCGGCACTTAATTCTACCGACATCATAGTTTTGAGTTGTGGAACAAGCCTGTCAATTTCTTTTGTAGGGAAAGGGAAGAGGGTAATAGGGCGAAGAAGTCCCAGTTTAATTCCGGCATTCCTAGCCATCTCAACTGTACTTTCGCAAATACGTGCCATACAACCGTATGCAACAATTATATGCTCGGCATCATCGCACTTGATAGATTCAAACCTTACATCTTCAGCTTCCATTTGTTTATATTTGGCCTGAAGTGTATTGTTTAATTGTTCGTGAATTGCTGCATCCAAAGCAAGTGATGTAATAACATTCTGCTTTCTGTCCGGAGTTTTTCCTGTTGTTGCCCACGGGTAATTATTAATGATTTCCTCGTTTGTCCACCTTGGTTTCATAGGGCGAAACTCAACTTTTTCCATCATTTGGCCAACAACACCATCTGCAAGTATCATTGCCGGTGTTCTGTATTTAAAGGCAAGTTCAAATGCGAGGTCCACAAAGTCATACATCTCCTGAGCAGAAGATGGAGCAAGAACAACCATTTTATAGTCACCATGTCCGCCACCCTTACAAGCCTGGAAATAATCTCCCTGACCGGGCTGTATGGTTCCAAGTCCAGGACCGCCTCTTACTACATTTACAACAAGACAAGGCAATTCTGCTCCTGCAAGGTAGCTTAAACCTTCACACATTAGGCTCAATCCGGGACTGCTGGACGAAGTCATTACTTTCTTTGCACAAGAAGCGCCTCCATAAAGCATATTAATTGAGGATGTTTCGCTCTCTGCCTGAAGTACAACCATACCGGTTGTTTCCCACGGTTTCTCCTCCATCAGGGTTTCCATAACCTCAGACTGGGGAGTAATAGGGTAACCGAAATATCCATCGCATCCACAACGGATTGCTGCATGAGCAATAGCTTCGTTACCTTTCATTAAAATTTTCTCTGCCATATCAAAAATCGTAAAATTTAACAATTAGACTTTAACCCTATAAACAGTGATGCAGGTGTCAGGACATACTGTTGCGCAGTTTGTACAGCCGGTGCAGCTATCAGGTGTTGCCATATAGGCGAAATTGTATCCCTTGCTGTTTACCTCTCTGGCTAAAGCAATGGTGTTAGTAGGACAGTTAGCAATACAAACGCTGCAGCCTTTGCATTTTTCGGTGTCAACTACTATAGCTCCTCTTAGTGCCATATTAAAATATTTTTTAGTTTATAGATTTTCTACAAATTTAGATGAAAAAATTGAAAAATGGAATAAAAAGTTGTAAAACATTATCTTTTTATTTCGAAAAGTAATCAAATCCTTTTATTATGTTACTAATTATTACATTCCACCTTAAGATGATTCCTATCGTTAACAAAATAATTATTAGTACATATCCTTTTAACTGAGGGGACAACTCTTTAAACCACTTGATGATATTATTTATTTTGGCCATCAGTACTCTATTTTTCAATTCTGATTCTGGCATCCACAGCAATAACCTGCTTAAGGTTTCCAAGAAGCGGATTAAGATCCATTTCGAATATTTCCGGTGCAGTATTGCATAAAGCAGATATTCTCCTGATTGCTTCGTTAAAAATTATTTCGTTAACACCTTCTTGTCCTCTTGTTCCCTGAATAAGTTTGTATCCTTTCAGTTCTGTAATCATCTCCTTTGCTTCCTCGCTTGAAACAGGGCTTAACGCTGTGCTTATATCCTGCAATGCTTCTACAAATATTCCTCCGAGGCCGCAAAGAATAAGGTGTCCGAATTTTTCTTCTCTTTTGGCTCCTATAAACAGTTGGGTACCGGACAGCATCGGCTGAATAAGAATTGCCGTTGTGTCCTTTATTGTCATCATCCTGCTGAACTCTGTCTCAAGCGTTTCTTCGTCATTCACATTAAGGACAACTCCTCCGACATCAGTTTTGTGTACCGGCCCTACAACTTTCATAACCAAAGGATAGCCAATTTCTTTTGCAGCCTTCCTTAATGATGTTAAATCATTGACAATCGCCTCTTTTGCCCTTTTAATTCCGGCTGCATCCAGAAGTTTCTGGACTTGCAGAGGAGACAAATATCCGTTGGTGCTACCATCAATTACTTCCCGTATCAGTTTTTTATCCACAGGGGGAAGCATCGAGTCTTTTATTGCATCCTTTGTATTAATCACTTTGGAAAGAGCATTTCCAAAAATCACTTCGTCGGGAAAACTTATGCCTCCTTTTGACTGAAAGACTTCTATTTCTGATTTAACATTAACAATTGAAGGCAGTACAGGATATATTGGTTTTTTGCAGTGTGATATTTTTTTTGCGAGTTTTTCGTATACATCATAAACAGATGTAAGCCCCGGAGATCCGAATATAACAACCATTGAATCTACATCAAAGTCGTTTTCACATGCATCAATAATTGATTCCAGCTGCTCTGCCGTACCAGTGGCGAGAAAATCGACAGGGTTTGCGACGGAAGAACCGGGGAAAAGTTTTGATAACAATTCATCTGCCTTTTTTCCCGAAAAATGAGGAATCTTTATTCCATTCGATGAAATAGCATCGGTGAGCATTACAGCAGGACCGCCTGCATGAGTAATTATCGCTACTTTGTTTCCTTTAGGTTTTGGATACATAAGAACTGAAGCAACAGTAACAAGTTCGCTCCGGCTATAGCATCTTATGATTCCGGCTTTTCTGAAAAGGGCATTAACTGCTTTATCCGGGCTTGCCAATGCTCCGGTATGTGAAGAAGCAGCCCTGCTTCCGGCTTCGCTGTATCCCGATTTAATTGCTGCAATTTTTGCACCCTTTTGAATAAGGGATGTGGCGTGTTTAAGCAGAATCTGAGGATTATTGATATTCTCAATATACAAAAGCTTTACCGGCGCGCTCTTGCCATGAATATATGTTTCATCCATGTGTTTCAGAATA
>JAAXVX010000014.1 GCA_013335275.1 Bacteroidales bacterium | reverse complement strand
AATGTTAATTTTTTCCATTTTTACCTGAACCCGCCCATTATATCCAAAAGCTCATTTGTAATTGCCTGCTGACGGGACTTGTTATACTGAAGTGTAAGATCCTCAATTAAATTGTCGGCGTTGTCAGTTGCTATCTGCATGGCAAGAGTTCGCGCGGCGTGTTCGGATGCCGATGAGTCTGAGATTACAGAAAAAATCTTAAACTTCAGCGATTTTTCAATTAAGCCAATCGCGATTTCTTCTCTGCCTGGTTCAAAAATATAGTTATTGGGCTGAACCTTTTGCTTCACTCCGGATGATGGACCCTTATATGCATGATAGGGCAGATATTGAGCAGTTGTTACAACCTGGCTGGCTCTTGATTTGAAATGGCTGAATACGAGGTCTATCCTGTCTAACTCTTTATTACGGAATAAATCCATTATTTCATTCGCGAATTTAAATGAGCTTTCGTATCCAGGCTTTTCAATCATTTCAGATGGAAGAATTTCAACTGCATAATGCAATTTTGAAAAATGTTTTGCCAGAACTTTCCCCAAAGCATATATTTTAATTTCATCAACCCCCATATTTTTGTATTGATCTATAATACTCTGGGTCTTGTTAATGATATTTGAGTTGAATGCTCCGCACAAAGTTGTGTTTGAAGAGATGGCAATTATCCCAACCTTTTTAATTTCTCTCTTCTCAAAGAAAGGAGAATAGTAACTCTCTTCACCCAGGGTGGTCTCGTACAAAATTTCGTCGAGGGCTTTCTGAAATGGTAAAAGATTGGCTATTGCAGATTGTGCATGGCGCAACTTTACCCAAGATATCATCTTCATTGCCGAAGTAATTTTTAACGTACTCCGGACTGTGGCTATTCTTCCCTTTATCTCTTTAAGTGATGGCATTTTCCTGTTTTCAACCTTTTATCTGAATATTCAAAGCACACTTTTCTATTTCGGAAGCAACGCTTTCGTCAAACAAACCACTTTTAATCTTCTCAAACACGCCAGTACCTGTTAATGAAGAAATCAGGTTCTCTTCAAACTCATGTATTGATTTAAGAGGGATATCCTTCAATAACTCGTGTGTACCGCAATAAAGGACAGCAATCTGCTGTTCAACAGGCATGGTCATATGTTCGTGCTGTATAAGAAGTTGCGTGTTTTTTTGCCCTTTGTCAATGACCCGGGCAGTAATCTTGTCCAAATCTCCGCCAAACTTTGTGAAAGATTCCAGTTCGCGATACTGGGCCTGATCAATTTTCAATGTTCCGGCAACCGTTTTCATTGCTTTAAGCTGAGCGTGCCCGCCAACCCTTGAAACAGAAATACCCACATTAATTGCAGGGCGTATACCCTGATTGTAGAGGCTCGTTTCAAGAAAAATTTGCCCGTCGGTTATTGAGATAACATTGGTGGGAATATATGCAGATACATCACCGGCCTGAGTTTCAATAATCGGAAGAGCAGTGAGTGAGCCGCCTGCCTTTACTTTTCCCTTGAGGGTGTCGGGTAAATTATTCATCTGAGATGCAACATTCTCCTGATTGATAATTTTTGCAGCTCTTTCCAGTAATCTGGAATGGAGATAAAAAATATCTCCCGGATATGCTTCTCTGCCGGATGGCCTTCTAAGAATAAGCGAAAGTTCCCGATATGCAACAGCATGTTTAGACAAATCATCATACACTATGAGAGCATCTTTGCCGGTATCCCTGAAATATTCTCCAATTGCAGCTCCGGTAAAGGGAGCGAAATATTGCATTGCTGCAGCTTCTCCGGCAGTAGCCGATACAATAATAGTATAGTCAAGAGCGCCTTTCTCCTTTAGCAGGTTCACAATTGAAGCAACAGTGGAACCCTTTTGTCCAATAGCGACATAGATGCAATATACAGGTTTGCCAGCTTTGAATTCTTCTAGCTGATTGAGAATTGTATCAATTGCAATTGTGGTTTTCCCGGTTTGTCTGTCACCGATAATCAATTCCCTTTGTCCTTTCCCGATAGGAATCATTGCATCAATTGCCTTAATTCCTGTTTGGAGAGGCTGGTTCACAGGTTGCCGAAAAATTACTCCCGGAGCTTTTCTCTCCAGAGGCATCTCTATTACCTCTCCCTTTATCATTCCCAAGCCGTCGAGAGGCTCTCCAACGGGGTTGATAACCCTTCCCAGCATACCCATTCCCACATTGATGGATGCAATTTTTCCGGTGCGTTTTACCCGGTCTCCCTCTTTAACCAGATTTGAATCACCAAGTAATACAACGCCAACATTATCCTCCTCCAGATTCATTACGACTGCTTCCATTCCATTGTCGAACCTTAAAAGCTCATTGGCTTCGGCGTTGAATAAACCATATATTCTGGCAACACCGTCACTAACCTGAAGCACAGTACCTACCTCTTCGTATTCCAGTTTTGTCCCTATTCCTCTGAGTTGCATCATAAGCAAATCAGATACTTCGCTTGCCTTAATATTTTCGGACATATGTGTTGTTCTGTTTATTATAAAAATTAATTCGCATTTTCAGATGTAAGTTCTCTTTTTATTGTCTCCAGCTGGGTCGATAGACTGGCATCCAGTCGTTTGTAGTTCATCTCAAAGATAAATCCGCCAATTATATTTGAATTTACAACATTATTTACCATAACAGATCCCCCTGTATTGCCTGAAACAAGGGCTTTTACACTGTTTATAACCTCTTCTGATGCAGGCTGTGCAGTAGTGAGCCTGCATATTGTCACATTTTTATATTCATTATAAAAACTAATGAATATTAGTGCTATGGAATGCAGCAGGTCCTCTCTTTTTTGTTTCAGGATAAGTGAAAGAAAACGCTTGAGTTCATCCGGTATTGTCCCGCCGCAGGCAGTTTCAATTAATCCGATTTTTTTTTCGTCGGACAGGATAGGAATAATAAGAGCATTTCTGAATTCTTTAACATCAAGATAACTCTCGCATAAAATGCTCATGCTTTTATTCACAGCATCCTCAATACCCTTTTCAATTGAAAAGGATAGAAGAGCCCTGGCATATCTTTTAGCTATTATTCCTCTGTTCATTATTGTTAAGACTTAAATGGAGAAGACTCGTTCAAAAGCTTATTAATCAATTGCATTTGAGCAGGTGATTCCTTCAGTTCGGTACGTACGAGTTTTTCTGCAATATCTACAGCTAAAAGGGCAATCTGGCTACGGATATCCCTTATTGCACTGTCCTTCTCATTTTGTATTTCCACACGTACGCTCTCAATCTGTTTTCTTGTAATTTCCCGCGCCTCATCGTTTGCCGTTTTAATAATTGAATTCTTAAGCTTGTTTGCTTCGCGGATAATATTCATTTGCTCCTCTCTTGCGCTTGCAATAATTGCTTCGCTCTCGGATTTAATGTTATCCAGCATCGCTTTTGCAGTGTTTGCATCATCAAGAGATTTCTGAATGAAGGCTCTTCGCTCATCCACGCTTTTTAAAATAACAGGGAATCCATATCTGGCAACAATAAAAAATACAATGCCAAATGATAAACACATCCAGAACAACAATCCGGATTCAGGAACTAATAATGACATAGAATAAAGATTAAAGATTAAGTGCAAGGAAACAAACTACAATTGCAAATAACGCAGCACCTTCTACGAGGGCTGCTATTATAATCATATTCATTCTTATCTCGTTTGCAGCTTCTGGCTGCCTCCCGATTGCCTCCATTGCAGAGGCTCCAATTCTACCAATACCTATTCCGGCACCAATTGCAGCCAGACCTGCTCCGATTGCAGCACCCATAGTTCCGATATGAATTTCGCTAGCTGTTGCTTGTAATAATGTTAATAGAGCCATAATTCAAATGTTTTATCGTTAATATTAATTTCTTATTTAAAATCAGTTAGTTGCTTGCTTGCGAACCCTTGAAAGGCCAATGAATACTGCAGACAAAAGCGTGAAAACATAAGCCTGAATATATGCAACAATAAGCTCAACAAAAAGCATAAAAACGGTGAGCAATATCGAAAGAGCAGACATGCCAATATTTGTGGCGGTACCCATAGCGACAGTAACAAATACAAGCGAGGTGAGACTAAGTATAATAGTATGACCGGCCATAATATTGGCAAACAGACGAATCATGAGTGCAAAAGGTTTTGTGAAAACGCCGAATATTTCAATCGCAGGCATCAGCGGTAATGGAAATTTCATCCAGGATGGAACATCTGGCCAAAAAATCTCTTTCCAGTACTCTTTTGTGCCGGAAAAACTTATTGCTGCAAAAGTACAAAGTGCCAAAACAAGTGTTACTGCAATATTCCCGGTTGTATTTGCTCCTCCCGGGAAAAAAGGGATAAGTCCCATAAAGTTATTAATGAGAATAAAGAAGAATACAGTTAAAAGGTATGGTGCATATTTTTCGTACCCCTTTCCAATCGCACTCTTTATTACATTGTCATTAATATCCATAATGAAAATCTCCATTGCACCAACAAATCCTTTTGGAGCCCTTTGCCGGCCGCCCTTGTACCATCTTGTGGCGGAAAAAATTATAATCAGAAGAATCGTGCAATTAATGATAAGGGCAAAGCTGTTCTTTGTTATAGACAAATCAACAGGCCGGCTCACTTTTCCGGAAGCAGTAGTGTAAACTATTTTATTGGCATATTCACCTTTCTCTGAAATTCGATATCCTTTGTAAGAAACCCCGTTTCTCAACCTTGAAGAGATGAAAATATTAATGCCATTCTCTTTGTCAATTAAGATTACAGGGAGTGGAACAGATATTTCTCTTTTACCAACAGAGGTTACGTGCCATTCATAAGAATCATTTATATGTGAATAGATGAGGCCCTTAACATCAAATTCCTCCGCTGCAAACAGATTCCCGGCATTGAAAACCGATAGTACGAAAAGCAGAAAATATATTTTTAATCTTTTTTGCATTTGGCTACTCTCTCTCTTTCAAACCTGGTGAATAAATATGTTTCAATAATAATATAGAAAAAGTAAAACCCCGCTGTAGTTATAGAAAATTCGTATTCAAAATCATCATAAATTGTTACAAACAAAAGGATTGTACCTATTGTAAGCAAAAATTTAAACCCTCTAAATATCATATATACTTTGGTAGTTTTTTGGGGATTGTTTGTGCGATAATATAAAAGGGCGAAGAAGAGAATCGCTCCAAGAACAGAAAAATAACCTGGAATAACAGGGTACAGCGAAAAATAGTGCATTGGGAAATATTCATAAAGAACAAATCCAACAGCTATTCCAACAACCGGATAAAAAAGCAATAAAGAAATAATAAGCTTAAGTATAAATTTATTCATTATGGCAAATTTTATTCAGCACAAACCTTTACAACGTCCTTTTTAATACTTGCAAAACCTCCGTTAATTCCTAAGGAAAATTCTTCTCCATTCTCAGAAACGATATATTTAACAATCCCGGATTTGAGTGAAGAGATCATTGGCGCGTGACCTTTCAGAACCGAAAAGTTTCCGATTGTTCCTGGAAGATTCACAGAGTCCACCTCTCCTTTAAAAATTGTCTTATCGGGCAGTAAAATTATTAATTCCATTAATGGTACTTATTTTGAACTGTGGAGTATCTTCTCGCCTTTTGCAATTGCTTCGTCAATAGTCCCTACGTTAAGGAAGGCCTGTTCCGGCAGATAGTCGGTTTCTCCGTTGAGAATCATCCGGAATCCCCGGATTGTCTCTTCTATGGGAACCATCGCTCCCTTTACCCCGGTAAACTGTTCTGCAACAGAGAATGGTTGGGAGAGAAAACGCTGAACCCTTCGCGCTCTGTTGACTGTGATTTTGTCTTCGTCCGAAAGCTCATCCATCCCAAGGATTGAAATGATATCCTGAAGCTCTTTATTTCTTTGCAGGATTTGTTTTACATCCTGTGCTGTATCATAATGTTCTTGCCCAACAATGCTTGCGTCAAGAATTCTGGAAGATGATTCCAAAGGGTCAACGGCAGGGTATATTCCAAGTTCGGCAATTTTTCTGCTGAGAACGGTTGTAGCATCCAGGTGGGCAAATGTGGTTGACGGCGCAGGATCCGTAAGGTCGTCTGCCGGAACATAAACTGCCTGAATAGATGTGATAGAGCCTTTTTTTGTTGAAGCAATCCTTTCCTGCATTTTTCCCATTTCAGTTGCCAGAGTGGGCTGATAGCCAACCGCAGACGGCATCCTCCCCAACAGGGCAGATACTTCCGAACCGGCCTGAGTAAACCTGAAAATATTATCGATAAAAAACAGTATGTCTTTAACTTCGGTACCTTCATCCCTGAACGATTCCGCAACAGAAAGCCCTGCAAGGGCAACGCATGAACGTGCTCCGGGAGGTTCATCCATCTGCCCGAAAACCAGAGTGGCTTGTGATTTTGCCAGTTCATCCCTGTCTACCTTACTCAAATCCCATTCTCCTTCTGCCATGCTTTTCAGAAATTCCTTTCCATACCGGATTACTCCGGATTCTATCATCTCCCTTAACAAATCATTTCCTTCACGAGTTCTCTCCCCAACACCTGCAAATACGGAATAGCCGTTATGTACTTTAGCAACATTACGGATGAGTTCCATTATTATTACGGTTTTACCAACACCGGCACCGCCAAACAGGCCTACTTTTCCACCTTTTGAATATGGTTCCAAAAGGTCTATTACCTTAATTCCTGTATATAAAACTTCACTTGAAGTAATTAAATCCTCAAATTTTGGAGGGTTCTGGTGGATAGGGTAGGCCCCTTTCATATCAAGCTGGCCAAGGTCATCGATAGCTCCTCCAACAACATTCATCAGCCTGCCTTTGATTTGATTTCCAATAGGAACGAGAATTGGTGAACCCATTGATATAGCTTCCATTCCGCGTCTCAACCCGTCGGTAGAATCCATTGCCACTGTTCTTACAGTATTTTCTCCGATGTGTTGCTGAACTTCCAGAATCAGGTCTTTCCCGGAAGAGCGGGGTATTCTTATGGCATCGTGAATACCGGGAAGATTGACTTTCTTATCTGTAACGGTCGGTTCAAAGCTTACATCTACCACAGGTCCAATGACTTGAGATATCTTGCCTGCCAATTGTGACTCCATATAAAATTTAACTTAAAGATTTGCACAAGTTAAGAAAAAACATTTTATGCCCGACAATAAGACAGGCAAACATTTATATAACTACACAAAGTTAGTTAAAATGCATAAAAAAAATGTCTTAAATTTTACTCTAAGACATTTTGTGCTTGAAAACCAGTGATTTAATTTATTTGGCAGCTGATTTCTGTAATTTGTCGAAATACATGGCAAAAGAGCGATAAAGGAAGTGCGTCCATTTACCAAAAGGAACAATAATCAGTGCCCACTGAGCCAGAATAGTCAAATGGAACAGATAGAGCCAGAAATTGCTCTCAATTATATTAAAATCTATAAATAGTCTTACTAAAAAGGCTGTCACACCCATTAGGAAAAGCCATATTACAAAGAACCAGTCGGACGGACGCGAGTGTTTGCTCACCTCTTTGTTCTTTTTAATTCTTCCTGTTACAAAATCAAATGTCACAATGAAAACAATTGCACTCACCAGATAACCCAGAATTATCACGAACATATTTTCAGATGAAAACCAGTCAAGAAAAACAGTTGTAAAAAGAAGTGTCAGATAGCCGATTACAAGTATGAAATGCTCAAACCATCTCTTTTGATTGTCGTCGCAGCCAAGTGCCCTTTTCTGGGTAAACATGTGAAGAAAAAAGTCGCTCAGAGAAGTCAGATAAACCCTTAATGGAATACCGCCGAGAAGATTTGTGAGTCGGGATGAATACTCTGTTTCTGATTCAGCTTTTCCGGCTGTTTTTTTACGAGATGGTTTGAATATTACAAAATACCACATCCGGAATAAATTTGGCAGGAGGATTACTCCAAAAACGCCGGCAATTGCAAACATTTCGAAGTAGTGCCCAATATGCATAACCTTTTCGGCATCGAATCCCTCTGATGCCGCATAACCAATTACTCCGGCAAAAATGAGCACCATTGCAACAATAGTTGCAGGCAGCGATTTATACATAAGCCCGGAAAGTCCGGTCCAGTCATATTTGGCGGTGAGCCAGCGACGAAGCGACATCATAAGTTCTCCAGGATTCGCTGTCTGAGGACAGTTTGAAGAACATTCTCCGCAATAATAGCAAAGCCATGGTTTGAGTGATGCTGATATATCTTCTTCGTTTCCGGTTTCGCTTAACCGTACCATTGAACGTGGAAATGAGTCATCTCCGGTAGATAGTGAACAGACTGCAGTACAAGTGCCGCAATTGTAACATGAGTTGAACTCTGTTGCTCCGTATTTTTTAAGCTCTTTTCCAAATTTCGGATTAATTCTGCTCATTTGTCTTTAATTTATATGTGAAATACTCATCCATGTCATCAACTGTACCTGCAGATGCAAATCCGAATTTTATAAGAGACATTAGCAGAAACATGGTTTTTTCCCTGGACATTCCGGTTGCCTCACTAAGTTGGGCGATAGTCTTTTCTCCTTGTCCGAGTGCCTCAAGAATAGCCTTTTTATCTTTATTGAATTGTTTCAGATTTTCCTTTACCTCATCGGAAACCTTACGGGTTTCCCGAAGTATTTTTACTGTCATTGTTTTTTCTGTAGACATAGTTCCTTATTTATTGTGCCAATACATCAATCATGCTCTCCATCTCTTTGTTTGTAAAAGAGATAAGTTCAATCGAATCTGTCGGGCAAACCGGCAGACACATTCCGCATCCCTTGCAGGTGCTTTTATTTATAGATGCGACCTCTTTTCCCTCTGCTTCAATCTTTGAAATTGCATTAAAAGGACATGCGTCACTGCAGGCGTTGCACCAGTTGCAGCTTGATTTATCTGCATAAGCCACAATAGGTTCCAGCTCGAGTTCTCCTTTGCTTACAAAAGAGTGCGATTTTGCAGCAGCAGATAGTGCGGAGTTAACAGATTCCATAACATTTTTTGGCCCCTGACATGTGCCGGCAATAGTAATCCCGTCTATAACTGTTTCTACAGGACGGAGTTTCATGTGTATCTCGTTGAAAAACTTATCTCTGCCCTTGGGAAGCTTAAACAGCGACCCTATAGAAGTGTCCTTATCCGGAACCATACCGGTAACTAGCACAACCAAATCGGCGAGTGCTTCAATTTCTTTTTTTTCTGAAAGCAAGTCACCTGCTTTGATAGAAATTGCACCATCCAACTCAGTTACAATTGGAGGTTTTTTGTCAAGAAACTGTATGTAGATATCACCAGCGCTGTTTGACTCCTTATAAATTAATTCCTGTTTCCCATAAGTTCTCACCCCTTTTGTAAAGTGATAGTTTTGAATATCAGGATATTTCTTTTTAAGATCAAGTGAAGCCTGTACAGCTGCCGTGCAACAATAGCGGGAGCAATATTTGTTTTCTCCTTTTACCTGCCGGCTGCCAACACAGTATATGTATGCAACTGAGTTTATCACTTTGCCATTGAAAACAAACTTTTTGCTGTCTGCATTTCTCAGTATATCCCTGAATTGAGGCAGAGTAATTACATTGGCAATTTGATTGAACCCAAACTCTCCGTCGGCCGGAATGTAGGAGTTAAAGCCTGTTGCCACAAGTACAGAGCCTACTTTGATATCTTTTGTTGTACTGCCTTCTGAACCGGATATCTTTAATGTAAGAGTGAAATCTCCAATGTTTCCGGAATTTCCCACTACCTCTGAATTTGTAAGGAGTGTAATGTTTTTCTCCTTTTTCAAATCTTCCTCTAACCGTATAAGCAATTCTTTGCCGGATATATTTTCCGGACTTATAGTGTCCAGATTGGCCAAATTTCCGCCAATTCTGTTCTCCCTCTCAATGAGGAACACTTCGTCTTGCATTCTTGACAGAGAAATTGCTGCTTTGAGACCTGCAACACCGGCTCCGATAACAGCAACTGAACGGCGCGATTTAATCACAATTGGTTCAAGCGACTCTGCCAGACGTGCTTTTGCTATAGCTGCCCTAACAAGAAGGATAGCCTTTTCTGTTGCACCTGTTTTGTTGTCGGAGTGTGCCCATGAAGCCTGTTCTCTGATATTGGCGTGTACATAGTTGTATTTATTCAGTCCCGCACGCTCGCTCACTGCCCGGAAAGTTGTCAGGTGAAGTTTGGGAGAACAACTTGCCACAACTATTCCGCTAAGATCATTTGCTTTTATGTCGGCATCCATATCTTTCTGATTGGAATCTCCACAGGCAAACATCGTAGTTTTGGCAAGAATAACACAGTCTTCATCTTTTACTGCGTCTTTAACTTTTTCAATATCAACATAGTCGGAGATATTACCGCCGCAGGCACATATATATATTCCAAGTTTCTTTTTCATCTCGTTATGTCTTTTATTGGTTTAGGTAGCTGATTGCTTCTGTTGAGGCAGCTCCTGCAGACAGAATAGAATCCGGTATATCTTTTGGCCCGGTTGCGGTTCCGGCTACAAAGACTCCCTCTATGGTTGTTTTAGCAGGACTGAGCAATGGGTCGCTCTGTTTTACAAATTTCAGCGAATCCAGTTCCAGTTTATGGCTGGTGAATATATCCGCAGGTTCGCTGTTTGGTTTCACTCCTACAGAGAGTACAACAAGATCGTGTTCGGATTCTTTTAATTTTCCGGTAGCAATGTCTTCATACCTTAAAGTGAGATTCCCGTTCTCCTTCTCAGTTATTCTTCCCACCTTTCCTTTTACAAAGCGGACACCCATTCCTACAGCCTGCTCGTAAAACTCATCGTAACCTTTGCCAAAAGCTCTGATGTCAATGTAATAGAGCGTTATATCTGCCATAGGCAGAGCACCCATTAGAAGTTGTGCCTGTTTAATTGAGTACATGCAGCAAATTTGAGAGCATATTGGGTTGCCCAGAGAATCATCGCGAGATCCGGCACAAAGGACATAGGCAATCTTATCAGGTACCTTTCCGTCGCTGGAACGTAAAATAGTATGGAAGGGCCGGGTAGGAGCGAGCAACCTTTCCATCTGCATAGATGTTATTACATTTTTTGCCTCTCCATAATTGTATCTCGGAACATTTGACGGATCGTACAATTTGAAGCCCGTTGCCACGATGGCGGTTTTTGCATTAATTATATAATCCTGCGGTTTCTGGGTAAAGTCAATACATCCGGGAGGACATACTTTCTCACATGCCCCGCACAGGGAACAGTTATCTATGTCAATTGCAGCGACTTTTGGGCTGGCGATGCTAAATGGAATATATACTGCTTTCCTTCCCACCAGATTGTACTGGAACTGATCTTTTACAATAACAGGACAGGCCTGTTCGCACAACTGGCATGCCGTGCAGTCTTCAGCAACAACATACCTTGGCCTTCTTGTAACTTTTGCAATAAAATTTTTCTCTCCTTTCTTTTCAACTGAGGTCACATCGCTTTCGGTAAAAATTGTGATATTCGGATGACGTGAAATTTCAGAAACCTTTGGAGTTGTAATACAGGCAGAACAATCAAGAGTAGGGAAGACTTTACTGAGCATAATCATCTTTCCTCCGAGTGACAGCCTTTTCTCAATCAAAATTACCTTATAACCGTTGTTGGCCATATTAAGTGCCGCCTCTCCTCCGGCAATACCTCCGCCTATGACTATTGCATCAAACGATAGCGTGATTGGCTCTTTTTGCATAATTTTTAATTTTCCGGTTTTAATAATAATTCATTGAAACTTTTGACATGTTTTACAAAAGACTCACTACATACAGAACATAGCGCAGCCATTCTTAGCCTTGACGGTTCAATTCCCTTCTCTTTCATCATTATGTGGGTTTTTTCCACGATAGCTCCGGTCTTCTCGGTACAACTCTCTCCAAAAGAACAGTCGCTTCCGTCGGCAGCAATAAAAACACCATCGAATCCCTTTTCAAATGCCCTCATGATCCATCTTGGCTTAATTCCGCTTGAACATCGCACTGCGATAGTATAAACCTGAGGCGGATAGTGCAATTTCAACAGACCCGCCATATCAATGGCGGGATCTGAAATTTTTTCTGTTGAGAAGACCAGGATTTTTACACTCCTTTTATCCATCCCGTTATTTGTTAGATTTCGTTTTTACGCATATAAATCTTGTAATAACCATTTTCTTCAACGGTTCCAAGATAGTCGTGACCCTGTTTGTTACACCATTTTGGTATATCAACCTTAGTTCCTTCGTCAGCAGAAA
>JAAXVX010000232.1 GCA_013335275.1 Bacteroidales bacterium | reverse complement strand
CGAAATAGAACCATCCGTTACCCTGAGCATCTTGAAGGAAGTCTTCGCCCATTAATGAAGTATAAATATTTGTTGATAAGATACCAAAATTTTGGTGGGTGTTACCAGTTGTCCAACCTGATACGAATAAATACCTGTAAACGCCATCCATAGCAACCTGTGCACTATTGATGTCTTTAAAGATAGTTGGCCCGGTGACTTTTTCTGTTGGAGCAGTTTCTAGCAAGTCTTTTTTACAAGAGCTGATACTAAGAGAAAAAGCCAATAATAATGTAATATATAAGATTTTTTTCATATCTGTTTATAATTAAAATTTGATATTTAAACCTACCGAAATAGTTTTGTTCGGTGTATAGGTATAATCTGTGTTTCCGCTGAAGTTATATTGCGGATTCAAACCTTGTCTGTGTGTGAAAAGATAAAGATTATCGCCTTGAACAAAAAGTTTGATAGATTCCAGACCTAATTTCTTTAAGTTAGAGAATGTATAACCAACTGATAAGTTCTTAATTGAGAAATATGACGCATCAATCAAAGCACGGTCAGTTGTAGTAAATGTTTGCTCTTTCTGTATTCTAGGTATATCTGTAATATCACCAGGGTTTTTCCAAGCTCTCAAAACATCTTTTGAGAAGTTATTACCGATATACATAGGAGAGGTGTAATTGTATCCTACATTATCAAACATTTTTCCTCCGATTGAATATGTAGTCAAGAAAGAAATATCAAATCCTTTAAAGTTAAAAGTTGTTCCGATTGATCCGTATAATTTAGGAATACGACTTCCCAAAATAACACGGCTGGCAGCTGCTTTTGTCTTATCGGCAGAAATATATGGCTCACCGGGAACACCGTTTGCATCTTTATCAAATACCCAATACAGTTGAGTACCTGTAGCCGGATCTACTCCTGCGCTCTTAGCAAGATAGAAAGAGTTTAATGTTTCACCCACCTTAACGATAGTTGTTGCACCTACTATTTCATTTTGTTCATCTGTTAATTTTAATACTTTATTTTTAACAGTTGATCCCATAAAAGTAACATTCCATCTGTAGTCTGTTGCTTTTAGAATATCATAACCCAGCATGAATTCAAGTCCTGAGTTTTTCATATCACCTACGTTATCGTAGAAACCGTCAAAACCTAAAGAGGTAGCCATAGGGCGGTATAAAAGCATATCTGTTGTTTTTCTTGAATACCACTCAACTCCAAAATTGAATCTGTCGAAAAGTTTTCCGTCTAAACCAACATTAAAGTTTGCATTTTTCTCCCAAGATACTTTCTGATTTTCCAGTGATGTAACAACAGCACCATTAAGTCCGGCATTGTTGTATGTCAAATCATAGAAAGACTGCCAAGCATATAGACCTACAGCATTATTACCCTGAGTACCATAGCTGGCTTTTAGAGACATACTATTTACCCAATTTAAATTTTTAAGGAAGTATTCTTCAGACATTCTCCAAGATGCTCCAACTGACCAGAATTTTCCCCAGCGAAAATCTTGATTAAAGTGCGAAGATCCGTCTGTACGATAACTTGCTGACAAATAGTATTTGTTAGCATAATCGTAATTAAACCTGCTGAAATAAGATTCCAGTACGTCGTTATCCTGATAAGATGTAGCGTCTGAAATTGTTGAACCTGAAGCTAATTCATACAGTCCGCCAAATGGGAAACCTGTTTTCTCTGCATAAAGATAATCATATTTGTAATGGTAAAACTCATGACCTACCATTATGTCAAAATTATGATTTTCATTAAATGTTCGTTTCCAATTTAAGATTTGGTTGAATGTATAAGAGAATGTTTTAGCGGCAGATTTTCCTAAACGGCCTTTTACTGTACCTCCGGCATTACCAAAGTATGGGTTATAATATGTCATGCTGTTTGAAGCTACATAGTCAAATCCAAAATTCATTGAAAAAGTGAATCCGCTGAAAATGCCATATTTTGCATTTCTGGTATTGAATTCAATGAGAGACCTTCCAGATGCATTTTCAGATGTTCCTGAATATTTATCATCATACAAGGTTGCAACAGAGTTAAAGTTTTGTTGGGCACCAGAAGCACGGTTCAGACCATAATCATAGGCCGATTTGCCTGTTGCATCAAGTACTAATGCACCTGTTGCATCTCTAACCCAGATAGGATATATCGGAGCCATTTGTTCTGCAGAATACCATACATTTGATGTAGAACTTCCTGTTGAACCAAGAGAGTTAGTTGCATTCTTTGACATATTTGCCGACAAGGCCATTTTAAACCACTCTTTTGCCTGATGATCAACAGATAGTCTTCCTGTAAATTTATCAAAAGAGGTTGTTTTCAAAAGTCCGTCTTCTTTCAAATAGTTGATTGATGCGAGTGCTTTTGTTGATTTATTACCACCTGAAATATCCAATTGATACTCCTGGCGAACCGGGTTCTTAGCTGTAACTTCGTCGAGCCAGTTATCATTCCATTTCAATTTGGCACTAGTGTTTACCTTGCCCGTAGCAGGATCAATTAATTGAGCAAGAGGCATATCAAATGGGTTATACTGTTCATTAACTCCAAGGATACCATCGGCAGTACCTTTCATTCTATTTATCGCATTTACCGCTGCCTGAGTTGCAGGAACACCCTTGTTGTAAATTTCGTCATTCTTGTAAGCTTGAAAAGCAGTCTCAAGATACTCGGCTTGATTCAAAGTATTATAACGAGGAATTGCTCTAGAAGAGACTCCGACTACGCTCTTAAAGTTAACAGAAACTTTTCCTTCTGTATCACCACCGGTTTTAGTAGTAATCATCACAACACCATTGGCACCGCGTGATCCGTAAAGAGCACCTGCTGATGCATCTTTTAGAATGGTAATGTTTTCAATATCGTTTGGATTGATTGAGTTAATATTTCCATCATATGGAACTCCGTCCAAAACGTACAATGGAGATGTGGAAGCATTGATAGATCCAAATCCGCGAATAACGATAGAAGCGCCTGAACCAGGTTGTCCGCTGCCCAAAGTACTTTGTACTCCGGTAGCTACACCATCCAGGGCTTTTGTAATTGATGCAACTGATCTTGACTGAATTTTCGAACGGTCAACAACAGCGGCAGATCCGGTAAAGGATCCTTTTTTGGCAGTACCATATGCAACTACCAGTACATCTTCCAGAGCAAGGGCATCCTGCTCCATAG
>JAAXVX010000231.1 GCA_013335275.1 Bacteroidales bacterium | reverse complement strand
GTCGATTATAGCTGTAGCCGGAATAGTTCTTTCTGCTGTTGCGTCAATATTCGGTCTGCAGATATTTGAAACTACTTTTTATCTGGTTTTTGGAATGCTCCTGATAGCACTTTTTAGAACAATATTTAAATGCCGCTTGCAAGAAAAGCAATTATAATTGCTGCCGGATTAATTTTATTTTCTGCTGCAGCAATAACCTATGTTCTGCCAAGAATAGTAATTGAAATAAATGGCGGAGTATTTTCTTATTTTCTAAAGGATTATAGTTTTGATACTCTCAATACGCCGGAAAAACTCGGCCTTAAATTCAAAGAATATACAACCATTTCCCGGGACAATCTTAAGTTAAAATCCATTCTTGTTCTTGCAGACTCGTCCAAAGAGAAAGGGACTGTTATTTTTTTGCATGGTATCCGGAGACACAAGGAACAATTCCTGCCTGTTGCAAAATTATTGAGCGAAAGAGGGTTTAATTCTCTTATTCCCGATCTTCGTTCCCATGGGGAGAGCGAGGGGAAATATATTACTTATGGTTATTTTGAAAAACAGGATGTCTGCGACCTTATCGATTCTGTAATAATCAGGGAGAAGTTAAAAGGAGGCATAGGTATATGGGGCCAATCCATGGGAGCAGCTATAGCAATGCAGTCCATGGCTATTGACAACCGGATAGACTATGGAGTCTTTGAAAGTACGTTTTCTGACCTGCCCAAGACAGTCAAAGATTATCTTAAAAGAGACCTGAGGTTTTATTTTGACTGGATTGGCGAATTCTCGGTTTGGAGAGCAGGGAAATTAGCAGGGTTTGATCCTACGAAAATTTCTCCTCTCAAAATTGCCGGAAGCATCTCAAAACCCATCCTCATGGTTCATGGCAAACTGGATAAGAAAATTAATATCAACGATGCCGTTGAAGTTTTCAAAAGGCTTGGTTCTGCAGAAAAAGAGTTTCTGACAGTTCCCTCAGCAGGTCATCTCGATGTATGGGTAAAAGGGGGACAAAAATACTTTGACAGTGTTTTTGAGTTTATAGAGAGTCATTAACCGGCGGCGAGTTTCATTTTTCTATGCAGATTACACATTGCCAGTTAATTGGTGAGGGCTTGTGCGTCCTCAGTCACTGCGTTCCCTCCGGCCGAATCACCCTCACCAATTAACTGGCAATGAAAGACTATGCATAGCAATTTTCAACTCGCCGCCGAGACACAAAAAAGGAGGCTGTCTAAAAATCGCTTTCAGACAGCCTCCAAATAATTAGTATTTATGTATGGGGTCTATTTCTTACCCATTCCGAGTTTTACAAGAAGGGCTTCAGGTTTAGGATCGCGTCCCCTGAAGTTTCTGTAAAGGACATCGGCATCCATAAGATTTCCTTTTGAAAGGATGTTGTCTCTGAAACTTGCCGCAACCTCTTTCGAAAAGATACCCTTTTCTTCGAATAAAGAGAATGCATCTGCTTCAAGAACCTCTGCCCATTTGTAGCTGTAATAACCTGCAGAATATCCACCTGCAAAAATATGGCTGAACGATGTAGTAAAGCATGTTGAATCAACGGCAGGGAGCAATTGAGTCGCTTTAATTGCATCTTTCTCAAATGCCTCAACACTTGTTGAAGGAACTTTTGTAAGTGAGTGCCATGCCATATCGTTAATACCGAATGAAAGTTGTCTTATATTGGTATAGCCGCTCAGGTAATTCTTGGCTGCAATAATTTTGTTTATCAGTTCGTCAGGAATTGCTTCTCCGGTTTGGTAGTGTTTTGCAAACGATGAAAGAAACTCTTTCTTGAATGCCCAGTTCTCCATAATTTGAGAAGGAAGTTCTACGAAATCTCTTGCAACACTGGTTCCTGTAATTGAAGGGTAGGTGCCTTCGGCAAGCATTCCGTGAAGAGCATGTCCGAACTCATGCAGCAAAGTGGTAAGTTCGTAGTGGGTGAGAAGAGAAGGTGAAGTTTCTGTTGGTTTGGTAAAGTTGCAAACAAGTGAAACAAACGGGCGCTTTTCAACACCTTTTTCAATACTCATATCTCTGAATGATGTCATCCATGCGCCGCCCCTTTTGCTTGCACGGGGGAAGAAATCCATGTACAACAGCGACATAAAACGGCCGGAAGCGTCATAAACTTCATAAGCCTTAACATCGGGGTGATATACCGGAATATCTTTGTTCTCTTTGAATTTTAGTCCGTAGAGAGAATCGGCAAGTGCGAAAATTGCAGTCTGAACATTTTCCAGCTTAAAGTATGGCTTAAGAAGTTCGTCGTTGACAGCAAATTTTTCATTTTTATATTTTTCTGAATAATAGCTAAAATCCCACGGCATAAGTTTGCCTTTAAAACCTGTGGACTGTGCATATTTCTCAACTTCGGCAACATCCTGCTTTGCATAAGGAAGGGTTCTGTCAAGAAGGTCTTTAAGAAAAGCATTTACAGTTTTAGGATTCTTGGCCATGTTCTCGTCAAGAACATAGTCTGCATGAGTGGCAAAACCTAAAAGATTTGCCCTTTCGATGCGAAGTCCCGCTATCTTTTTTACTATTTCCCTGTTGTCAAATTCGTCATTAAAGGCTTTGGTATTTGACGCTTTCCACATCTTTTCCTTAAGCTCTCTGTTCTCGCTGTACTGCATGAACGGACCGTAGCTTGGTGCCTGAAGTGTGAATACCCAGCCCTTCACCGATTTTTCTTTTGCTTCTGCAGCGCCCATCTCCTTAACATAATCCGGAAGCCCCTTAAGCTGGCTGCTATCGGTAATTGTGAGGAAAAACTTGTTAGTGGCGGCAAGCACGTTTTGTCCAAACTGGAGGCCAAGCTGAGACAGTTCTTTATTTATCTCTTTGAATTTAGCTTTGTTTTCTCCGGCAAGGTTGGACCCGTTTCTTACAAAACCCTTGTAGGTCTCTTCAAGAAGGCGGGCCTGTTCCGGGTTGAGCTTGAGAGAATCCTTTGAATCATATACCGATTTGATTCTTGCAAAAAGCTTCTCATTCAACATAATGTCGTTTGAGTAGTCTGTAAGCATAGGAGAAACCTCAAGTGCAATACTTTGCATTACCGAATCGGTTGCAGCTTCGTTCAGATTAAAAAATATCGAGCTGATATTTGTAAGAGTTCTGCCTGAATATTCAAGAGCTTCAACGGTATTCGCGAATGTAGGAGCTTCGGTATTGTTTACTATTGAATCTATCTGAGCTT
>JAAXVX010000230.1 GCA_013335275.1 Bacteroidales bacterium | reverse complement strand
TGGGATCAACGCCATCCAAAACTATCAGGGCCATCTGTTGAGCGAATACTAAATGCACTGTTCAAATAACAACTTATAGCCATCAGAACCTGATCAATTTTATTCGAGAAATTACCGTTCAAAATAAACATCCACTGTGTCAGATTTGAGTCGGTTGCTGACGCGAGCGTTTCCCGATACCTGACGTTGATTTTGATGCAGTGTGACGGGCGTGTCTCGGCCAATTTGCGACATTCAAGTAGCAAAAATCCTCTTTTATGAGCGGCAGATTTGTGATGCTAAGCTGACATAGCTTGTGGCTGGCAGAACTCAAAACCTACCAGATGCATGCGGAGCAGCAAATCGACCAGATTCGTCGCCGGGTCTTTCAAGGCAAAAAGATTCCCCATGCCGAAAAAGTCTTTTCTCTGTTTCAGCCCCGTACCGAATGGATCAGCAAAGGCAAAGCCGGGGGGCCGTGGAGTTGGGTTTACGGTTGGCAGTCGTCGTATATCAACACCTTTTTATCTTGTATTGTCACGTCATGGAAGGGTGTCCATGGTCTGGACAAATGCCCCGATCATGGTATTGCCGGTTTAAAGTGCTATGCCGCCCTCGCCGTTGTGGCGCGCAATTTAACTTCTGGGCGCTAACTTACGCGAACAAGAACAACAAGCGGCAGATAGACTACGAGGCCGAGGCCGTCACAAAAAAACGCCAAAACCATTAAGAAAAAAGGAACATTTTTAACAAAAATAATGTCAGATGCTAAATTTGATATTGCATTTGAATCTTCAGAATTAATTTGTAATTAGCAACTTTGCAGTTCCGAAAATTCGCAAAAGAAAAAGTACCATAAGATAAAGGAAAAGCCTTCAAATTTGTAGAAAAAAGAAGGTATGGTAAAAAGGCAAAAAAAAGTAATAATGTGGTACAAGATCAAGGAATTAGAAAAAGCTGGGTTGAATAAGACACAAATAGGGAAAGAGATTGGAATACATCGCAAGACGGTTAGAGGATATTTAAGACTGAGCGAGGAAGAATTTTACAAAAAGCTCGAAGAAGTAAAGCTACTTCCTAAGAAGCTACAGGAATATTATGAATATGTTCGGGAGTTACTTGAGAGGTATCCGTATATATCGGCATCACAGGTAGAAGACAGGTTAAAAGAGAATTATAGTAAATTACCGCAGGTACATAGTAAGACAGTGTACAATTTTGTAGAGAGTATAAGAAAGCGACATGACATAAAGAAGCAAAAGGATAAAGCACCCCGACAATATGAGAAGTTAGCGGAAACGGAATATGGAGAATATGGACAAGTAGACTTTGGAGAATATCAAATGCTAACGCAAGGAAGCGGGAGGAAGAAGATACATTTTTTTGTGATGGTGCTAAGCAGGTCAAGACAGAAATATGTATATTTTCAGACAGTCCCCTTTACGACGAAAGCAGTAGTGAAAGCACACGAAAGAGGGTTCAGATATTTTGGAGGTCAGGTAGAAAAGATAATATATGATCAGGATAGAGTACTAATAGTTGAGGAGAATTTGGGAGATATAATACTGACACAAGAATTCAGGAGTTACATAGATGAAATAGGATATAAGCCGATATTTTGTCGCAAGTCAGATCCAGAGAGTAAGGGCAAAGTAGAGAATGTTATAAAATATATAAAGAATAACTTTTTGCGAGGCAGGATATATATAGGAGAAGAAGAGTTAAACCGTTCAGCATTGATGTGGCTTGAGAGGACAGGAAATGGGAAAGAACATGCAGGCACAAAGAAAATACCGAATGAAGAATGGGAGATAGAGAGAAAGTATTTAAGACCACTGAAACCCATGCCGACCAATTTTGAAGATGAGAAATTGCCTATTTATAAAGTAAGAAAAGATAACACTATAAGCTATAAAAGCAATTTTTATACATTGCCACAAGGTACATATAAAGGATCAGAAACATGGGTGCTATTAAAAGAAACAGAAGATAAAGTAAGAATATATGATATTAATAAAGATTTGCTGACCATACACCAGAAAAGTTATGAACGAGGCAAGACAGTTCGCAATACAGACCATACAAGAGATAAGAGCCAAAGCATGACAGTGCTTAAAGAAAACGTATTACAGATGTTTAGTGATAAAATAAAAGGCAGGGTGTATATTGAACAGGTAGAGAAAGAAAAGCCACGCTACTTGCGGGATAATCTGTTGGTAATGCAAAAACATCTGCCTGGAAATGAAATGCAGTACATAATGCAGGCACTTGATTTTTGTTTAGAAAATGGTGTATACAACTCAATGAGAATGATAGAAATAATGAAACATTATAAAAAAGAAGCAGAAAAAGAGAAAAAGGTATATGAGGTAATATCCGACAATGCAGCGAAAACTTATTATGACGCTGAGCTATATACTCCACAAAAGAGCAAACTTAGTATTTACGAAACAATATTATAGAAAATGGAAAAGATAACGCAAATAAAGCAATATGCTGATCATTTAAGGCTCACATTGCTCCGAAAGGAAGCAGAAAAGTATATACACATGGCACAGATAAACAAACCTACATATATTGATTACACGAGTGAATTGCTTGAGCGGGAGGTGAAACATCGCAAGAGAACAGATACGGAACGCAGGATGAAGTTAGCCCGATTGCCACGAAATCATAATCTGGACAAGTATGATTACAATTTTGTATCAGGCTTAAACAAACGACAACTGGAAGAACTTAGGGAGCTGATATGGCTTGAACAGGCATACAATCTTGTACTGATGGGACCAAGCGGCACAGGAAAAACATACATAGCAGCGGGATTGGTACATGATGCAGTAAACAAAGGGTATAGAGCATATTTTACAAGTATGGAAGACATGATAAATGTTTTAAAGATGAAAGAAATGACATCGAGTGGTTTGAACGCCTATAATAGATTTATACGAGCACATTTGATAGCGATAGATGATATAATGTTATTTCCGGTAAAAAAACATGAAGCAGTAGCATTTTTTAATTTAATAAACCATTTGCATGAACAATGCTCAATCATAATAACAACGAATAAATCGCCAAAGCAATGGGCAGAGATATTGGAAGATGAAGTATTGACGACAGCATTGCTTGACCGACTGTTGTATCATTGTGAAGTCGTTAAGCTGGAAGGCAACAGCTACCGGATGGAAAATCGTAAAGAAATATTTATAAAATAAAAGAAGGAGGAGGTTG
>JAAXVX010000229.1 GCA_013335275.1 Bacteroidales bacterium | reverse complement strand
CTGCTCAACATTGTGCCCCATCTCGTGAACAGCAATGTTAAATCCTTTGTAGTCCATTCCCCCTTTTGAGAGTCTTGTTCTCAGGCGGGCAACATCGTTTCTGGACATTGCTCCCATTGCATGCCCGGAACCTCTTGCCGCTTCAACGACAATAGCTTCGCCAAGCTGCGCGGCCTTTGCTGCCGGGAACCCGAATTTCACAAGCATATTTGGAATATCCTTGTCAAATGCCTCTGCGGTAGGATACAGGGCTTTTGTTTTTGCAGTCAGCAAATCTTCGGAAATTGAACTTCTAGATTTAAATCCGTCATACCAGATATCGTATGGCTCGAGAGGCCTGCCAAGACGGGCCTTAATCATTTCGGCAATTTTTTTAACCTTTGGAGAACTGATATATTCAATGAACATATTCTCAATATCTTCCTGCTTTACCTGCATTCCTCCGTCAAAAGCTCTTTTTATGGCAGTAGGGTATGCAAACGAATATACATCCATTGCTTTTTGTGCGTTGAACAAATCAAGAAGGACAGCATATCTCTTGTCTCCCTCCTGTTTTACCTCCACTGCGGCTCCCCCTTTTGTGATAGTGTTCGAATATGGGTTCCAGTCATATTCCGGATTATTTATAACCTGCTGCGGGATTGTCTGTTCAACAATATGAAGCATCACTTTATAAATCATTTTCTGCTTCTCAATATTATTTGGAACAGGAGCATAATTGGACTTTAATTCGTCTCTGAGATTCCAGTGTGTAAGCAGCTTCATATCTGCCGGAAACAGTTTTTCGCCTTTGTCGTTTACGATGTGGCCCATCATAATATTGTATTCCGCGATATAACTCTCTGCCCTCATTTCGGCATCGGCAACCAGCTGTTTAACTGCAGCCGGAGCTTTAGGCGTGAAAATATCTCCCATTCTGGCATAGGCCCAGTCCAGACGACTCCATCCTGAACCAAGGCTGTCCTTTTCTTCCAGGGTGAAAAACGGGAAGTTGAGAATGGTAATAAATGCAATTTTATTGCTGTATAAATCTTCTGTGAGGTGACCGGAAGGGTCGTATGCTCCAAATATATAATCAACCGGAGCAAGCGTATCACCGTCGAGGTGAAGAGGTTTTTTAAGTTCAACATTCATTCTGTTGTACTCGCCCCAAATAGATTCAAAAGCAATTGAAAGTTTATCAAAAAGTGCTTTTTTCTTTTCAGGGGTCGATGCATAGTTCGCGATGCAGAATGTAGTAAAGTCCTCTTCGGAACCAAACTCGGCTTTCCATTGACGGGCAGCCTGAGTAACACCGGCTTCCATTAATTCCGGAGATGCGAGACCGGGGCAGCTCTCCTTAATTTTTCCGATTGTGGCATTAACGACTTTTTCACCAATGTTAGACATATCATTTTCATTTGTAGTTTTTGCGGGGTTGTCACATGATAGAAGTCCCATCAAAACGACCGCAATAGAAAGAAAAAAACTCTTTTTCATATTAGTGTATTTGACCTCGAATATAACCAATTTTTATCTATCTTTGTCGATTATAAAAAAAACATCATGTATTCTTTAGCCAACAAAACTATCCATGAGGGACTTACATTCGACGATGTACTGCTTATTCCGGCCAGAAGCGAGGTTCTTCCCCGGGAAGTAGATGTTTCCACATATTTTTCAAGGAATATAAAAATCAGTTCGCCAATCGTGTCTGCTGCAATGGATACAGTAACAGAAGCAGCAATGGCTATTGAGATGGCAAGAGAGGGAGGAATAGGCATCATCCATAAAAACATGCCTATCGAAATCCAGATGGAACACGTTCGCAAGGTAAAAAGAGCCGAAAATGGCATGATTTACGACCCGATAACCATCCATAAAGACTCAACCGTCGGGAATGCACAGATGCTCATGAAGGAGAACAAAATCGGAGGTATACCGGTAGTGGACGAAAAAGGAAGGCTCATTGGAATCGTAACCAACAGGGACCTTCGTTTCATTGACAATCCCAAAACTCTCATTGAAGAGGTGATGACAAAGGAAAACCTCATTACAGCAGTAAAGGGTACCGATCTTCAGCAGGCAAGCGCAATTCTTAAAAGATACAAAATAGAGAAACTCCCTGTTGTAGACGAAAACCGGGTTTTAATAGGACTTCTCACATTCAAGGACATTACCAAAATCAAAGACAATCCAAACGCAAGCAAAGACGAAAAGGGAAGATTGCGTGTAGGGGCAGCAGTTGGTGTTGGCGCAGATACAATCCTTAAAGTTGAAAAACTTCTGTCTGTTGGCACAGACGCAGTTGTTATCGATACAGCGCACGGACACTCTGTTTATGTGCTGCAGACCATCAAAAAAGTAAAACAGGCTTTTCCTAATTTAGAAATAATTGCCGGAAACATAGCAACCGGAGATGCTGCAAGAGCTCTTGCCGAATGTGGCGTGGACGGCGTTAAAGTGGGAATCGGGCCGGGCTCAATTTGCACAACCAGAGTCGTGGCAGGCGTTGGTGTACCGCAACTTACAGCAATCATGCTTGCTGCCGAGGCTCTCAAGGGAACAGGAATTCCTATTATTGCAGATGGTGGCATCCGGTACTCCGGAGACATAGTAAAAGCACTTGCCGCAGGTGCAAGCACAATTATGGCAGGGTCTTTGTTTGCTGGTGTAGAGGAGTCGCCCGGAGAGACAATTATTCTCAACGGAAGAAAATTTAAAGCCTACAGGGGAATGGGTTCACTTGAAGCAATGCAGATGGGTTCAAAGGACAGATACTTCCAGGATATGGAAGAGGATGTGAAAAAACTGGTTCCGGAAGGAATTGTTGCTCAGGTTCCATACAAGGGAACACTAACCGAAGTTGTTTATCAGCTGGTGGGTGGTCTTCGTGCCGGAATGGGATACTGTGGTGCCAAAAACATTGAAGAACTCAGGAACGCGCAGTTTGTACGGGTAACGGCTGCAGGAGTGGCAGAAAGCCATCCGCACGATGTTACAATTACAAGAGAGGCTCCAAACTACAGCCGATAGAGAATATAATTTTAAAAAATGAAAAAGCTAGTATTTATTGCCTTCGTTCTTATTACTGCATCATGCAAATATCTGGAGTTTAATACCAGGGATGCTGTTGTAGCCGAGGTGGGAGATAATAAGCTTTACGAGTCCGAGATCAAGTCGCTCATACCTCCGGGCAAATCGCCCGAAGACAGTCTTGAAATGCTCAACCA
>JAAXVX010000013.1 GCA_013335275.1 Bacteroidales bacterium | reverse complement strand
TTTAAATTTATTGTTCAGTTTGCAGTGGGTGCTATTTCCGGATATATTCTTGCAAAACTTCTGATTCTATTAACGAAGCGTATAAATGTAGAAAACACTTCTGCATATCATATTCTTTTACTGGCCTCTGTCTTTTTTATTCAATCCGGAACCGGTTTTATCTACGGAAACGGTTTTCTTGCAGTTTACATTGCAGGACTCGTTATCGGAAATAATAAACAAAGTCAGAATGCGAGTGCAAATGCATTTTTTGACAGTTTTGCATGGCTGAGCCAGTTGGTTTTGTTCCTTACATTAGGATTATTTGTAAACCCCGGAGATCTTATTGCTATAATTTCCATAGGTTTGATAATTGCATTCGGAATGACTCTCATTTCAAGACCTTTTTCGGTGTTCCTTACGCTACTGCCTTTCAGAAATTTCACTCTAAATGCAAGACATTATATCTCATGGGTTGGACTCAAAGGGGCAGTACCAATCGTTTTTGCGACTTATCCGCTTATTGCCGGGCTTAAAAACGCACAATTGATGTTCGATATTGTCTTCTTTGTTACACTTCTATCATTGCTCATTCAGGGAACAACTGTATTCTTTTCTGCAAAGAGACTCTCTTTGACGTCAGATGGAGATGCTGATTGAATTCTAAATACTATCTTTGTCCGAACTTAAAATTTATTTAAATGACTGACTTCTGGCAGCTGATAGGCAACCTGATTGTTGACTTCGGCAATTGGGTCTGGGGAATGCCCCTGTTTCTTCTTTTAATCGGCGGTGGTTTAGGATTTCTTATCTATTCCGGTTTTGTCCCTTTTCGATATTATGGCAGAGCCATCCGGTCTCTTAGAAAAAAAGAGGATGATGCTCCGGGGCAAATTAGCTCATTTGAAGCACTTGCAAGCGCAATAGCTTCTACCGTTGGTATGGGTAACATCTCAGGTGTGGCTGTAGCTATTACCATGGGTGGTCCGGGAACAATTTTCTGGATGTGGGTAAGTGCCATTGTTGGTATGGCAACAAAATTTTTTGAGGGGAGTCTTACAATTATGTTTAAGGGTAAGGATTCGGCCGGGGAGCCACAGGGTGGGCCCATGTACATGATAACGGAGGGTCTTGGTAAAAAGTGGAGGCCAATGGCTGTCTTTTTCTCTATTTTCGGACTTATAGGCACGCTTTGCCTTATGCAGGCAAACCAACTTACAGAAGCTCTCACTACAGTAATCACCGTACCAATGGGAGTGGAAACTACTTTCGGGCTTAAACTTATTATAGGAATTGTAATATGTTTACTAGTCTCAATTGTAATTTTAGGTGGTATTCAACGAATTTCAAAAGTATCGGCAAAACTGGTACCCACTATGGTTGGCATGTATTTTCTTCTTGTGGGGTATATTGTAATAACAAATCTTTCTGTAGTTCCGGATGTGTTTTATTCGATTTTTGCAGGTGCATTTGAATTTAAGGCCGGTCTTGGAGGACTTGCCGGTTCGGCAATTGTTATCGGAGCCAGGCGAGCAGCATTCGTAAATGAGGCCGGCGTAGGTACAGCTTCTATGATGCACGGGGCCTCAAAAAATACACAACCTATAAGAGAGGGACTTGTGGCAATGATAGGCCCTTCAATTGACTCTGGTCTGGTATGTACGCTCACAGCTCTTGCAATACTTATTAATGCTCAGTATGATGTGACACAGCTGCAGGGTATTCAGATGGCAATGAATTCTTTCGAAGCATCGATTCCCGGTGTTGGACATTACCTTTTGCTTATTATGGCAATAATCTTTGCATTTTCAACAATGTTCTCATACTCATATTACGGAGTGAAGTGTACAAATTTCCTGTTCGGCGCAAAATATGCACACTATTACAACTATTTTTTCCTTATTATGTTAGTAGTAGGTGCTGTTATATCGCTTGATGTTGTTGTTGGAATTATTGACAGTGCATACGCTCTTATGGCAATACCTACGATGATTACTTTAATTATTCTTGCTCCAAAAGTTAAAAAGGAGATGAAAATTTATTTTAAAAAATAGTTTAGATGAATCCTGAGAAACTAATTTTGTCAAAACTGAGAGAAGCTGTCTCTGTGCTTTACGGTCAAAATCCGGAAGAGAGTATGCTGCAAACTCAGGCTACCAGAAAGGAATTTGCAGGAGATATAACAATAGTTGTATTTCCTCTTCTTAAAATTTCAAAAAAATCGCCTGAAGAGACATCACGTGAAATTGGTGAATATCTTACTTCGAACAGTAATGAAATTGAAAGCTATAATGTAGTAAAGGGGTTTTTGAATATAAAACTCTCAAATAACTATTGGCTCGATATTTTCAGCAAAATTTCTCTTAGCAAAGACTGGGGGCAGCACCCATCATCCGGTAAAAGTGTAATGGTTGAATACTCTTCTCCAAACACAAACAAGCCACTGCATTTAGGACATATAAGGAACAATCTCCTTGGCTGGTCTGTTGCCAAATTGCTTGAAGCTAACGGCCACAAGGTTTATAAGGTTAACCTCGTAAACGACAGGGGAATTCATATTTGTAAATCCATGCTGGCATGGCAAAAAACGGCTAACGGAGAGACTCCCGCAAGTTCCGGTTTAAAAGGTGACCACCTTGTTGGAAAGTATTATGTTATTTTTAACAATATGCTCAAAGAAGAGGTGAACGGTCTTGTTGCCTCAGGAATGGAAAAAGAGGAAGCAGAAAAATGCGCTCCTTTAATGAAAGAGGCGCAGGAGATGCTTGTTAAGTGGGAGAAAGGAGACGAGGCAGTTGTGAACCTGTGGAAAATGATGAATTCGTGGGTTTATGAAGGATTTGACGAAACATATAAGAGACTTGGAGTTGACTTTGACAAAACATATTACGAGTCTCAAACATATTTGCTGGGAAAAGCTCTTGTTGGAGAAGGTTTGAAAAAAGGTGTTTTTTATAATAAGGAGAATGGGTCAGTATGGTGTGATCTTACCCCCGACGGCCTTGATGAAAAATTGCTTTTAAGATCCGACGGAACCTCTGTTTACATGACACAGGATTTAGGTACTGCTCATCAGCGGTTTTCCGAATACAGCCTGGATGAACTTATCTATGTTGTAGGAAATGAACAGAATTATCACTTTCAGGTATTAAAACATATTTTAAGAAAACTTGGATTTGAATGGTCCGATTCTATTTTCCATTTGTCATACGGTATGGTAGAATTGCCGGAAGGCAAAATGAAATCCAGAGAGGGTACTGTTGTTGACGCAGATGACCTTATTGCAAATATGGTTGATACTGCAAGAGAAACATCACTGGAGCTCGGAAAACTTGAAAATTTAAGCGAAGAAGAGCAGAATAAAGTATTTGAAATGCTAGGGCTGGGTGCTTTGAAGTATTTTATAATTAAAGTTGACCCAAAGAAAACCATGCTTTTCGATCCTAAGGAGTCTATTGATTTCAATGGTAATACAGGCCCTTTCATTCAGTACACCCATGCAAGAATAAAATCAATTTTACGGAAGGCTTCCGAACTGAGTGTTTCTCCCGATTTTTCAGGTGCACCGCTCATTCAGAAAGAGGTGGAAATAATTAAACTGCTAAATAATTTCCCTGAAAAAGTAAGGGAAGCGGGTGAAGCTCATTCTCCTGCATTAATTGCAAATTATGCATATGAACTTGCAAAGGAGTTTAACCAGTATTATCACGAAGTTTCAATATTAAAAGAGGAGAATTCAATGGCGAGGTCCCAGCGGCTTGTGCTTATTGATTCAATAGCCAGAGTATTATCAAAGGCAATGGGTATTTTGGGAATTACCCTGCCTGAGAGAATGTAAAATGGACATTAACAGAAATAAATTTTTGCCCACATCAAAAAAAGAGGTGGAAGCGTTGGGTTGGGACTACCTGGACGTTATACTCTTTTCAGGTGATGCCTATATAGACCATCCTTCATTTGGTACTGCAGTAATAGCCCGTATTCTCGAAAGGGACGGTCTTAGGGTTGCGGTTGTTCCCCAGCCAAACTGGCAGGACGATTTAAGGGATTTTAAAAAACTTGGAAAACCAAGGCTTTTTTTTGGTGTCAATGCCGGTGTGATGGATTCAATGGTCAACCACTATACGGCAAACAAGAGGCTTCGCAGTAACGATGCATATACACCGGACGGAAGAGCACATCAGCGTCCGGATTACGCTGTAAAAGTGTATTCAAATATTCTTAAGAGCATTTATCCCGACGTTCCAGTTGTTATTGGAGGAATTGAGGCTTCCTTACGGAGGGTTACTCACTATGACTATTGGAACGATAAGATATTGCCATCCATACTTGTTGACTCCTGTGCAGATTATTTGATATACGGAATGGGGGAGAAGCCTGTATCTGAACTTGCAAATGCTTTCCGTAATGGTTATAGTCTGGAACAAATCAGACGTATTCCTCAAATTGCATATGTTTCAGATAAAGCAGAGGCAGGAATCCCGGATGCATTATTTTTAAACTCATATGAGAAGTGCCTTAAAGACAGAATGGCATTCGTAGAAAATTTCAATGTCATAGAAAAAGAGTCTAATTCATACAAAGCGAGAGTTATTGTTGAACCGTATCAGAATAAATTCATTTATATTAATCCACCGTTTGAGATTCCCGAAAAGGCAGAAATTGATTCCTTCTTTGATTTGCCATTTACAAGGGTTCCTCACCCGAGATATAAAGGGAAACACATTCCCGCATATGAAATGATTAAGTTTTCCATAAATACCCACCGTGGGTGTTTTGGCTCATGCAGTTTTTGTACTATATCTGCACATCAGGGGAAATTTGTTATTTCCAGGTCAGTTGAATCGATATTGAAAGAGGCTGTTGCAATTTCTAAAATGGACGATTTTAAAGGATATATATCCGATGTTGGCGGGCCTTCTGCAAATATGTACGATATGAAGGGAAAGGATATGGAACAATGCAGGAAATGTAAAAGAGACAGCTGTATATATCCCGGAATTTGCGCAAATTTAAACAGGTCACACGACAAAATAATTGATCTCTACAACAGAATAGAAAAGATACCCGGAATAAAGAAAGCATTTATAGGAAGCGGAATCAGGTATGACCTTTTCTTAAACGAAAAAGGATATCTGGACGAATCCGGGAGAAAATATCTGAGAGAAGTAATCGTAAAACATACATCAGGCAGGTTTAAAATAGCACCGGAACATACCGAAGAACATGTTCTTAAGATTATGGGTAAGCCTTCTTTTAAGCTTTTTACTTTTTTAAGAAAGGAATTTGAACAGATTGTAAAACAAGAAGGATTGAGATACCAGTTAATTCCGTACTTTATTTCAAGTCATCCCGGTTGCACTATGGACGATATGGCCAGACTTTCATCTAATCCCGATTTAAAAAATATACAATTAGAACAAGTTCAGGACTTTACGCCTACACCAATGACTCGTTCGTCGGTCTCATTTTATACCGGAATTGATCCAAAAACCTTAAATAAAATTTTTGTAGAGAGGTTCCCGGAGAACAAGTTGAGGCAAAAATCATTTTTTTTAAATAAAAAGTAAAAAAAGGTATAAAAATTTTAAATATTTGCACTATAATTGCAGCCCGAAAACTATACCGAACATTCATTTTTTATGGATAAAAAAACAAATACGACCAAGGCCAAGACACCAACTCAGGCTGTTCCAAATCAGTCTAAGAGAAGATTAGTAGTAAGTTACAATAATCTTAGTCCCGAATTACTGGCCATAATTAAAGAGAGATATCCAAGAGGATATGCCGATTATATGGGAGAAATCTTCAAGGTTGACAAACCGGACGGGTCTTTTTTCTATGCAATATCACTCGAAGTCACAGATGCGATATATCTTGTTAAGGTGGATGTTAAAATCGACGACTATGATGAGGCAACCGACGAACTCTTCGGCGGCGGATCAACGGATTCCGATTCAGGCGAGCCGGACGAATTTCCCGAAGACGATTCCAGCAGCACATTTACAGAAGAAGAAGAGGAATCAGACGAATAGCAGTTTTATTCTTAATCAAAATACAAAAGGCTGGATTAGTTCAGCCTTTTTTCGTAATTTCGCTTGTGCAAAAAATCAAATCATTATTATGCAGATTCGCCGGAATTGTCAGAAAATTACCGGAGAACAGAATGCTTTTTTTGCTTGCCCTTATTGTGGGAGCAGGCAGCGGTTTAGCAGCTGTACTTCTTAAAAGGGCAATACATTTTGTTGCATGGATACTCAAAGGATGGTTTAATACTCCAGCAGAAAGTTTTCTTTATATTTTATACCCGGGAATAGGAATGCTCATTGCATTGCTGTTTGTTCGCTATGTAATAAAAGACAACATTGGCCACGGAGTAACAAAGGTATTGCTTGCCCTGTCAAAAAATGATTCTAAAATTAAACCACACAATACCTGGTCTTCAATCTTTGCAAGTTCTGTAACAATAGGCTTTGGTGGTTCGGTAGGAGCAGAGGCTCCAATAGTTTACACCGGCGCCGCAATAGGCTCAAATGTGGCAAGAGCTTTGGGGCTTTCGTATAAACACATGACTATTCTGCTTGGCTGCGGAGCTGCAGGAGCAGTAGCAGGCATCTTTAAAGCACCACTGGCAGGAGTTCTTTTCACACTGGAGATACTTCTGTTCAACATTTCAATGACATCAGTATTGCCCTTGCTGGTATCTGCAGTAACCGCAACCACAGTATCTTACCTTTTACTGGGAGGCAGTGTCGTTTTCGGTAATTCAATTGAGGCATTTAAATTTGCAAATATTCCTTTCTATATATTACTTGGTATAATAACCGGCTTTATTTCGCTCTATTTTATCAGAATGACTCTGAGTATGGAAGACAAAATCTCTTCCATTAAAAAGCCATTTAAAAGATGGGCTATCTCTGCAATATCGCTTGGCCTTCTCATTTTCCTTTTTCCTCCGCTATTTGGAGAGGGATACGATTCTCTTTCAGCTTTATTGAATAATAATACAAGAGATTCAATCGGCCCAAGTATTTTTGATTCATTATTTGAATATGAATGGTTTGTGCCGGCCTTCTTTACTGCAGTAATCATTTTTAAAGTATGGGCAATGTCTTTTACCAATGCCGGGGGAGGTGTGGGCGGAACATTCGGGCCTACTCTGTTTATTGGCGGTGTAGCTGGTTTTGTTCTTGCCAGGATTATTAACCTGAGCGGAATTTATGTGGTTCCGGAAGCAAATTTTGCTTTGGTGGGTATGGCCGGGTTAATGGCAGGAGTTATGCAGGCTCCACTCACAGCAATATTTCTGATAGCCGAAATGACCGGTGGATATATACTTTTTATGCCGCTGATAATAACTTCTGCAATATCATTTGCAACAATCCGTTCGTTTGAATCATATTCCATTTACACAAAAAGAATAGCTAAAAAGGGAGACCTTTTAACTCACGACAGCGACCAGGCAGTCCTTACTCTTTTGAAAACATCCGATTTGATCGAAAAAGACTTTACAAGAATAGCTCCGGACAAAACCCTAGGCGATCTTGTTGATATTCTTAGGACCTCGAAAAGAAATATCTTTCCGGTTGTTGATTCCGGCCATAAGTTGTGCGGAATTATTCTTCTGGACGATATCCGGCAAATAATGTTTGATTCTGAAAAATATGACACTGTTATTGTCTCTCAGTTAATGAAGGAGCCGGAAACATATGTCTACGAAAGCGATAAAATGGAGGAAGTTATGAGAAAATTTGAAGTTACGGCAACATGGAATTTACCTGTGCTGGACTCAAAAAACAATTATAGGGGCTTTGTCTCAAAATCAAAAATATTCTCTGCATACAGAGAACAATTACAAAAAGTATCACATGATTAATCTTTACATTGAGCATATCAGCAATCAGCTTTCAATAAAAATATGGCAGGTTGAGCATTGCGTTGCGTTACTGGAAGAGGGAGCAACCATACCATTCATTTCAAGATACAGAAAGGAGAGAACCGGTGCGCTTGACGAAGTGCAGGTTGCAGAGATAAAACATTATTTCCTGAGATTTCAGGATTTAGAAAAGAGGAAAACTGCTGTTTTGGCTTCAATCGAAGAGCAGGGAAAACTTACAAAAGAGATTAAAAAAGAAATTGAAAATTGCGTTGAGCCTCAGAAGCTGGAGGATTTATACCTTCCTTTTAAACCAAAGCGCCGTACAAAGGCATCAATTGCCAAAGAGAAGGGTCTGGAGCCGCTTGCAAGTGCTATTTATGATTTAGTCTCTTCTGACCCTTTTGCCGATGCGGGGAAATTTATTAACGAAGAGGTGCCGTCAAAGGAAGCTGCATTATCGGGAGCAAGAGATATTATCGCAGAATGGATAAGCGAGGATTCAAAAATCCGGGAAGAACTAAGAACCCAATATTCAAAATTTGCAAAAATTATTTCAAAGCAGCATAAAGATTTAACGTCGGCAGAAGATAGCAAATACCGTAACTATTTTGACCTGAGCGGAAACATTTCAGGGATGCCCGCACACAGACTGCTCGCTATGCTGAGAGGTGAGAGGGAAGGAGAATTAAGCATCAAACTTGAAATTGATTCGGATTATTCTTTGAATTATATAAGAAGGGGAGTGTTTAAGAAAAAAGGGACTCCGTCTGCTGCTTGCCGGGAACAAATTGAAATTGCGTTAGAAGATTCATACAAAAGACTACTGCACTCATCAATTGAAAATGAGACTATAAAAGCAGCAAAAGACAAAGCAGACTTGGATTCTGTTAAGGTATTCGGCGAAAATCTTTCTGCTCTTTTACTTGCACCGCCTGTAGGCCAAAAAAGGGTACTGGCTTTAGATCCCGGGTTTAGAACAGGTTGTAAGGTAGTTTGTCTGGATTCACAAGGAGAACTTTTGCACAATGATACAATTTACCCTCATCCTCCGGTAAATGAAAAGATTCAGGCTATCAAGAAAATATCGAACCTTGTTGAGTCATATAAGATTGAGGTGATTGCTATTGGAGACGGAACAGCAAGCAGAGAAACAGAAGCATTTATTAAGAAAATACCTATGCCAAAAGGAATTCAAATTTTTTCTGTCAGCGAAGATGGTGCCTCTGTTTATTCGGCATCTCCGGTTGCAAGAGAAGAATTCCCGGACTATGATGTAACTGTACGAGGAGCAATTTCTATCGGCAGAAGAGTTATGGACCCTTTAGCAGAACTCGTGAAAATTGACCCCAAATCTATAGGAGTCGGACAATATCAACACGATATAGACCAAAACCTTCTTAAGGAGATGCTGGACAATACTGTGACAAGCTGTGTAAACAGAGTAGGAGTCAACCTTAATACTGCGAGTAAACACTTGCTAAGCTATGTTTCTGGTATAGGCCCCTCCATCGCCCAGAATATTGTAAACTTCCGCACGGAAAATGGCCCTTTTAAATCCAGACTTGAGCTGTTAAAGGTAAAAAGACTTGGAGATAAGGTTTTTGAACAATGTGCAGGTTTTCTGAGGATCCCGGATTCAAGTAACCCTCTTGACAACACTGCAGTTCACCCGGAGAGGTATGATCTTGTAAAAACAATTGCAAAAGATATAAGTCTTTCTCCGGAAGAACTTATAAAGAATGAGAGTGCAAGAGAAAAAATAGACATTAAGAAATATGTGACTCAGGATGTTGGAATTCCAACTCTTACTGATATAATGGAGGAACTGTCGAAGCCCGGGAGGGACCCTCGAAAAGTTGCGCAGGTAATGGAATTTGCTCCGGACATTCATAGTATTGAAGATTTGAAAACAGGAATGATCTTACCAGGTATCGTAACTAATATAACGAACTTTGGAGCATTTGTGGATATTGGAATAAAACAGGACGGACTTGTCCATATCTCTCAGATGTCTGATAGATTTATTTCTTCACCTTCGGAAGTAGTTAAGCTTCAGCAACCTGTTCAGGTTAAAGTAATAGATATTGACCTTAAAAGGGGACGGATTCAGCTTAGCCTTAAAACAGAATAAGGATATTAATTTTCCTGATTTATTAAAGAAGCCCGGCTACTGAAGTTTGGGCTTCTTTTCTCTTTGTGCAATAATGACACCCAGAATTACAATCAGTATTCCGGCTATTTTCCTGATATTAATATCTTCCTGACCAATTACATAAGCGCCAAAGGCAGAAACAACAGGAACAAGAGATGTAAAGATATTTGTTCTTGCAATACCAAGAACTTTAATTGAATTAATAAAGAGAATAAAAGCTGCACACGAGCATAAAGCTGCAAGAAAGAGAAGCGGCTTTATAATATCAGGTGTAAAGGATGAAAAAGAGATTGATGAAGAATCGTTGTAAAGGAAGAGCGGTAAAAAATAAAGGGCTCCGAGAAAATGCTGATATGTGACAATCGTATAACTGTTATATCTGCTTGCCAGTTTCTTTACAACAACCGAATAGCCGACAGCAGCAAAAACAGCAACAAACAGAAGGAATATTCCAAAGTAATGACTCACCTTTACGGACCCGCTTTCAAACACTACCAGCAGTATACCCGGAAGCGTTATTAATACTCCGAAAACATTTATTGCCGTGATTTTTTCTTTATAAAAAATCATTCCGGGTATCAGGGCAAAAATTGGAATAGTTGCAATAATGATAGAGCCAAGTGTAGGAGAATTAACAATCTGCAGGCCTAATGTCTCTCCGATAAAATATATAAAAGGCTCCATGGTTACTAAAAGGAGAAACCAGCCCCAGTCTTTTCTTGAAACTTTTTCCAGTTTTCCGGATATAGCAGAGACTGTAACCAAAATTATTGCAGCAAAGACCATTCTGAAAAAAACCAGTGCATATGGAGGAAATCCTTGCTGTAAAAGCGAATTGGTCCATATGAATGAGAAGCCCCAGAATACTACGGCTATAATAATTGAGATGTAAACAAGAATAGGAGTTCCTTTATTTTCCATGGTTGAATTTTAGTCTCTTCCCACCTTTTTCGCCGGTTAGCATTCCATCTTTAACCACTTGAATGCCATTGACAAAAGTGTGAATAACTGATGAACTGAATGAACTCTCTCCGAATGGAGACCAACCGCACTTGTATGCAGGGAACTTTGTTGTTTTATTATCGGTTTTGTCTGGGTTGAACAACATAATATCGGCATAATAACCAATCCTTATGTAGCCTCTGTTTTGAACTTTGAAACGGTGGGCAGGGGAGTGGCACATTCTGTCGGCAATTTCGCCTGGCGTAAAATATCCTGCTTTATGCAGTTCCCACATTATCTGAAAACTGTGCTGTATAAGAGGTAGTCCGGAAGGTGCATTTTTGTAATTTGCAGATTTCTCCGAAATTGTATGAGGAGCATGATCTGTAGCCACCACTTTAATTATACCGTCCTTTACCGCTTTAATGATAGCAATCCTGTCTTCCGGATCTTTTATTGCCGGGTTGCATTTCATTTTGCTTCCCATTCTTCCGTAAAAGCTGCTGTCAAGAAGCATATAATGAACGCAAACCTCTCCTGAAATATTAGGATTTATCTTTTGCGCTTCTTTAATCATTTCAATCTCCTCCCTGGTGCTTATGTGGAGAATATGAAGAGAGGAATTATTTCTTAAAGCAAGGTCAATTGCTTTTTGTGACGACTTTATGCAAGCTTCCCTGCTACGAATGTTTTTATGTTCTTCAAACGGGATATCGTCTCCGTATTTTTCAGTTGCAACTGCAAGATTATTGTCGATTATTGAGTTGTCTTCACAATGAGATGCAATTAATAACGGTGATTTTGAAAAAATATTTTCAAGAGAAACGGGGTTGTCTACAAGCAGGTTCCCTGTAGAAGAACCCATGAAAATCTTTAAACCGCAAATACCGGCAGGGTCTGCTTTAAGTATTTCATCAAGATTATCGTTGCTTCCTCCCAGATAGAAAGAATAATTTGCGTAAGATGTTCTTTTGGCAATTTCGTACTTCTTTTCTAATATCTCCAATGTTACTGCGGGAGGATTTGTATTAGGCATATCCATGAAGGAGGTTACTCCTCCAAGAACAGAAGCCGCACTTTCACTCTCTATTGTTCCTTTTGCTGGATTTCCGGGTTCCCGGAAGTGAACCTGATCGTCAATGATTCCAGGCATTAGAAATAGACCTTCCGCATCAATAATCAGCTCCTTATCGGGTAGAATATCACCCTTTTCATAAATGCCTGAGATAATATCTCCATCAATAGAGATGCTTCCTGCAAATGAATATCCTTCGTTAATTATCGTGCAGTTTTTTATAAGTATAGACATCTGAGGGAGTTGAATTAATTGTTAGGTCTTGGACGGATTCTCCGGAATTTCATTTTTAAAACTCCCCAGAATGCTTCGCCAAATATTCCACTACTCATTTTGGAAGTTCCCTGTTTTCTGTCGACAAATATGATAGGAACCTCGGCAGTATTAAATCCAAGCTTAATTGTATTGTATTTCATTTCAATCTGGAAACCATATCCTTTCATCCTTATTTTTGAAAAATCTATTTTTTCCAGAACCTCTCTTTTGTAGCATTTAAAACCAGCTGTAGTGTCAAAAATATTAATTCCAAGGATGTTCCTTACATATGCAGATGCGTAGTATGACATAATAACTCGGCCAATTGGCCAGTTTATAACGCTTATTCCATTGCAATATCTTGAT
>JAAXVX010000228.1 GCA_013335275.1 Bacteroidales bacterium | reverse complement strand
TGTTGTTCTGTATCTTGCTGCAAACAACAATCTGAGCGGATATGCCCAGGATAATATTGATGCTCTCAAAAAGGGTTATCTTCCCGGCGAAGATGACAAGGATATAATGCTTGTCTACAAACACCTCTCGGGGTCAAATCCGGAACTGGTGAGGTTTTTCAAGGATGCAACAGGAAAAGTTGTGGAAGATGTTGTATCGGCCTATCCCGATCAGAATTCGGCAACCCCGGAAGTTATGAGAGGGGTTCTCAATAAAATAAAAACTATTTTTCCTGCCAGAGAATATGGTCTCATATTATGGTCCCATGCAACAGGCTGGCTCCCCGAAGGATATTACAGTTCGACCAAAGGATTGGGAGTTTATATGGAGGACCCGTATGCCCATATCGTGAAATCTTTTGCCGAGGACAGAGGGACGGAGATGGAAATTACGGAACTGCGCGAGGCCATCCCTTACTCTTTTTCGTTTATTCTTTTCGACTGCTGTTTTATGGGAGGGATAGAGACAGTTTATGAACTTAAGGACAAGGCCGATTATATTATCGGCACTCCAACAGAGGTTCTCGCAACAAGTTTTCCGTATGACAAGATTATGAGGCCGCTGTTTGAATCCGATTCCGATTTGGAAGAGGTTTGTCAGATTTTTTATGACGAATATGCCGCTCCGGCCGGGACAACTCCAACGGTTTACAATTCTGCAACAGTTGCTCTTTACGACACGGACCATCTGGACAAACTCGCAGGCGTGTGCAAAACGATTTTCCAGAACAGGAGGGATGCCATTTCCAAGGTTGACAGGTATTCCGTTCAGCCCTATTACCGCTTTGGCAAAGATTACTTTTTCGATTTAAGGCATTTCATTTCAAAGATTGCAACCGTTCAGGAGCTTGCACAGTTCGACGAAGCACTTGCAGATGTCGTGATTGCAAAATGGACCACACCGGAGTTTCTGGATATTCCTATTCTAAACTATTCCGGCATTTCCACTTATATTCCACTGGCAACGCCGGGAGAACTTGAGACCTTCTATCGTGGATTCAAATGGAATACAGATACAAAATTGCTTGATTAAGATTTTTGTGTATATTTGCGCTCCCAAAATAGTTCAAAAGAACTGCTTAAAAAAGTTTACTTTTTTGGTGCAATGGGATCCGGGAAACGGATTTAGTAACACATTTTAAAAAAATTATCGATGAAAACATTTCAATTAGCCGGCAAGGCAAGAGAACTCTCAAACAAACAAGCTGTAAAAACACTTAGAAGAGAAGGTGGCGTTCCATGTATTCTTTACGGAGAAGGCGTTAAGGAAAACGTTGTATTTTCTGTAGACAAAAAAGAGCTTGGACAAATCATTTACACTCCATTTGCATACATCATTGAACTCAATATCGATGGTAAAAAATATCTTGCAACATTTCACGATGTTCAATACCATCCTGTAACAGATGAGCCATTGCACGTAGATTTCCTTGCAGTTACAGCAGATAAACCAGTAGCTATCGCAGTTCCAATCGAAATCACCGGTGTTTCAGAAGGTGTTCGTCAGGGTGGCAAGCTTCAGCAGACTACCAGAAAACTCAAAATTTCTGCAAACCTTAAAGACCTTCCGGATTCAATTGTTGTTGACATTTCAAACCTGATGCTTGGTAAAACAATCGTAGCAGGTGATGTTAAATATGATAACATTCAGGTACTTACATCTAAGAACACAATTATCTGTTCTGTTAAGATGACCCGTGCAGCAATAGGTGCAGCAGCAGCTGCGGCTACTCCCGGTAAGTAGTATAAAATATAGAGTATGAGTTTTTTAATAGTCGGTCTTGGAAATATCGGCGCTGAATACGCAAATACTCGACACAATATTGGATTTAACGTGTTGGATTCCCTCGCAGGGGAGTCCAACATTTCTTTTGAGAGCAGTCGCCTGGGCTCTGTGGCAGAGTATAAGTATAAAGGGAAGAAATTCATTCTGCTCAAACCGTCTACTTATATGAATCTTAGCGGCAAGGCTGTCAATTATTGGCTTAAGGACCAAAAAATTCCCATAGAAAATTTACTTGTGATAGTTGATGATCTTGCGCTTCCGCTTGGTACTCTCCGGATGAGAAAGCAGGGAAGTGACGGGGGGCACAACGGGCTTAAGGATATTGCCGAAACTCTTGGTCACACTAATTATTCCCGTTTGAGAATTGGGATTGGCGACAATTTTGGACATGGAGGGCAAATTGACTTTGTCCTTGGCAAATGGAGCGAAAGAGAGAGCAAAGAGCTTCCGGCTATTTACGACAAAGCAGCAGAGGCAATACGCTCTTTTGGCACTGTAGGCGTGGACCGCGCTATGAATGTTAGTAACACAAAATAATTTACCCTTTACTTTATGAGCAGGCTTGACAAATATCTCTGGGCAATTCGTGTCTTCAAGACCCGTTCCGATGCTGCAGACGCCTGTAAAAGCGGCAAAGTGAAAGTCAATGACATGGAGGCTAAATCTTCAAGAGAAGTTAAGCAGGGAGATACAATAAGCGTTAGAAAGGTTAATGTGATTTTTCAGTTCCGGGTCGTTGCCCCTGTGGAAAACCGCCAACCGGCAAAGCTTGTGGAGGAATATGCAATTAACATAACACCTCAAAGCGAACTGGATAAGCTCAATGTTCCAAGAGAAACGCTGCACCTTGTCCGTGAACGCGGAACCGGCCGCCCTACCAAAAAGGACCGGCGCGAAATGGACGATTTAATCGAAAATCTTTGGGACGAAGAGTAGGCCTTTCTAAAATTTCCCGGTAATCTCAAGCAACCGGCAATTTCCTCCGATATTTTCAACAGAGTACTCTCCAAGGTATGCCGGAACAACAATGCTTTCGCCTTTAAGAACCTTTGCTGTACCTCCGCCTCCTGTGATTGCAGCTTCGCCTTCAATACAGAAATAGATTATAAAGCTAAGAAAATCTGTACTTTCCAGTTTCGTCTTTTTGCCTATTTCAACAAATTCAACCTTGAAATATTTGGAATCTGTAAGGAGCCCCCGGCCTTCTTTAACAGTATCTGTCTGGAGATACACGCCCGATTTTAAAAATGCGGGAGCGTTAAGCTCAAGTTTGTTGTAGTTTATGCAGTCAATGGCAAGGTCGAGATGCATCTCCCTTGCAGTAGCGGGATTATGTTCTCTTCCCCAGTCATACACTCTGTATGTGACATCGGATACCTGCTGAATTTCTGCCACGGTTATTCCTCCGGTTGCAGCGTGAAGCGTGCCGGGT
>JAAXVX010000227.1 GCA_013335275.1 Bacteroidales bacterium | reverse complement strand
GCAAGACCAGAATTGTAGTAATTCTTACAACCTTCACAATGGTTGTGGAAATATTTTTTGGCTACTGGACAAACTCTATGGCCTTGCTTGCAGACGGATTTCACATGTCATCGCATGCATTTGCCCTTGGACTGTCCTGGCTTGCATATGTCCTTGCACGCAAATATGCAAAAACAGAAACATTTTCTTTCAAAAAAGAAAAGTTGCTGGCTCTTTCCGGCTTTACGAGCGCAATCGTATTACAGATTGTCGCAATAACAATGGCAATCCAGTCGGTTGAAAGATTATTGAATCCATTGGAAATAAAATTCGGTGAAGCAATTTTTGTCGCCTTTATAGGGCTTATTGTAAATGTGGTAAGCGCAATTGCTTTGCATCACGACAAAGAACACAGCGACCACAATATCCGCTCTGCATACCTGCATGTGCTTGCCGACGGACTTACAAGCGTAACGGCAATTATCGCCTTAACTGCGGGAATGTTCTACAATTTATATTCTCTTGACGCAATAAGCGGAATATTAAGTTCATTAATTATTACAAAATGGGCTGTGGAATTAATTGTAAGCAGTGGTAAAGAACTCATTGAATTCAAAAGACGTCCTGCATGATAGCCTCAATAGAAATAAACACCCAGAGGTTGCATCTACGTCCCATTGGGATTGATGATACAGATTCCGTTTTTAAGTATCGTTCCGATTCTGTTACAAATAAATATCAGGGCTGGATTCCTAAAACTATAGATGAAGTAAAAGAGTTCATTGGAAAAGTATCCCCTGCGATTAACATTCCGGGCACATGGTTTCAGTTCGTTATTTTGCATAACGAGAGCAATACTGTGATTGGCGATATTGGAATTCACTTTTCAGATACTGACAATAATAAGGTCGAAATAGGATGTACCATTGATAAATCTTTTCAGGGAAAGGGTTATGCCACAGAAGCACTAAAGCAGGTAATATCTTTTTTGTTTAATGATTTAAATAAGGATAAAATCATTGCTTCTATTGATCCCAGGAATATTAAATCAATTAATTTAGTAGAAAAAACAGGATTCAAAAAAGAGGCCCTTTTTGAGAAAAGTTTATTGATAAATGGAGAATTGGCCGATGATTTAATTTACTCCATATTTAGAACCAATCAAATAAAATCCAATGAATAAGATAACAATCAGCCTAATGACCGAAAAATCGTGGGCAGAAGTTGCCCGGATTTATGAATCGGGGATTGCCACTAAGAATGCCACGTTCCAGACGGAAGCTCCGGATTGGGAATCATGGGATAACGCTCATCGTAAAGATTGCAGAATAGTTGCCATGATTGAGAACAAAATTGTCGGGTGGGCAGCATTGTCAAATGTTTCAAGCAGATGTGTCTATTCGGGAGTGGCAGAGGTGAGTATATATGTTGATTCCGGTTTCCGCGGAATGGGAGTAGGCGACAAATTGATGTATTCACTTATTAAAGAATCTGAATCAAACGGAATCTGGACATTGCAAGCCGGCATTTTCCCGGAAAATAAAGGAAGTCTGAAATTGCATCACAAACACGGATTCCGAACAATCGGAATAAAAGAGCGAATAGGCAAAATGGATAAAACCTGGCGCAATGTTGAAATTCTGGAAAGACGCAGTAATGTTGTTGGTGTGGATTGATTTGCTACATGCCGGAAAAATCTTTTGTAACAGAAATTTGTCGATGGTTAATTATCTCATTTTTGGAATAACTTACGCTTTTGCTGCTGCAAGAAATTTAGGTCCCCGTGTAAGTAGAATATCTGTAGGAATCTCCGTGATTGCATTTGCTTCCTTCGGATTTTATCAGTTGTGGTCGGGCATATCAGGGTTTTGAACTATTAAGAAATTAATTCAGGAAGTGCTTTCAATTTCTTATATTTGATTAAAATCTATTCAAATATTTTAAGATTAAATTCCGATGAAATCTTATGTTCTGATATTAATTGCTTTTGTATTTATTTCCGGCAAACAACAGGATAGCATAACCAGAACAAAATTCTTCCCAAAAGTTGAGCAACGGGCCAAAAACATTCCTGCTAAAGACAAAATCTGGGTTTTTATTCTTGCCGGGCAGTCAAACATGGCCGGACGCGGACTGGTTGAACCGCAGGATACTGTACCGTCGGAAAGAATATTAACAATAAATAGAAAAGGAGAAATTATTGCTGCAAAGGAACCGCTTCACTTTTACGAACCATCCCGTACAGGTTTAGATTGCGGGCTTTCTTTTGGTAAAGAACTTATTAAACGGATACCGCAGGATATTTCAGTTATAATTATTCCTGCTGCGGTTGGTGGCAGTTCCGTAAGCCAATGGTTAGGAGACTCAATATACAGAAATGTCCAGTTATTGACAAACTTCAGGGAGAAGGTAGAGATTGGAAAAAAATACGGGCAAATAAAAGGAATTTTGTGGCATCAGGGGGAAACCGATGCGACTCAAAATAGGATACCTTTATACAAAAACAGACTATCTCAACTATTTGAAAAATTCCGGGCAATTTCCGGAAACGAAAATTTGCCTATCCTCATTGGAGAACTAGGCTCTTACTCGACAAACAACGAAAGCTGGATGAAAATCAATGAACAAATCCAACTCTATGTTTTCACCGACAAAAATGCGATGGTTGTAAAGACCTCCGACCTGAAAGGGATTGGAGACAATGAACACTTTAATTCCGAAGGGCAGCGTGAACTTGGGTACAGATTTGCAGATAAATACTTACAAAACCTAAAATAGCTATATCATAAAACAATGATAAATAATACAGAGTTAATTTTTATAGAAGAAAAAACTTTTAACAATAACGTTTTTACTAAGGATCAATTAACAAAAGGCGAATATGAAAAATGCACTTTCTTAAACTGCGATTTTTCCGGCTCCAGCCTTTCCAATGTCTTATTTACAGAATGTGAGTTTATTGGTTGTAATTTGAGCCTGGCCATACTGGCAAAAACGGGTTTCAGAGATGTGAAATTTAAGGACTGCAAAATGCTGGGGCTCCGGTTTGAAGACTGCAATGATTTTGGGTTATCTTTTATGGTTGAAAACTGTAATCTCAGTCATTGTTCATTCTTCCGTACAAAACTAAAAAAGACTGTTTTTAAAAATTCAAAGCTAAACGAATCCGATTTTACAGAAAGTAATTTAACCGGCACAATTCTGGATAACTGCGACCTCACAAAAGCTACATTTGCAAATAGTGTCCTTGAAAAAGCCGATTTTAGAACATCCTTTATTTA
>JAAXVX010000012.1 GCA_013335275.1 Bacteroidales bacterium | reverse complement strand
GAGTTCCAGGTCAGGTAACCTTTTAGGTATTTAAGATTATATGCAGGTTTTGGAGGAATTGTATCGATGTTTTTATACTTAGGCATAAGTGCAGGATATCTCTGGTAATTTGTCTCAAGAGAATCAACCAGTTTTGGATGATTTTCAAAACTCAGCCCGGACCACCATATATTACCCTGAATATTGGAGTCGTTTCGTACCATTGCCATTTTTCTGAATAGCTGGTTAACAAGGTCTCCGTTGCGATTCTTGATTTCGAGCTGATTAGATATGCTCTGCCCGATGTAAAGGTTAACCCCGTTACTGTTTTTTGACCACCATTTTACCATTGGAGCGTAGTTAACTCTTGAATGTCCGATTTCCCAGTAAAGCTGAGGCGCATTGTAGTCAATCCAGCCCATTTTAGTCCACAACAGTATATCGGCAAACAGATCGTCATAATTTGTCTGAAGAGACGATGATTCGGACCCATTCGGGTCAACAGTATTGTTTCTCCATACTCCAAACGGACTGATTCCGAATTTCACCCATGGTTTTATTGATTTAATGGTTTCATTCAGTTCTTTCACAAGAATATTTACATTATTCCTGCGCCAGTTGTTTTTGTCGAAACGGCCAAATCCGTCTGCTTTGTGATACAACAGGAAGGATTCTTCGTCCGGAAATTCAAGATATGGTAGCCTGTATGGGTAAAAATAGTCGTCAAAGTGAATTGCATCCACATCGTATCGTGCGACAAAATCTGCAATTACTTTTTTCAAATGTTCTCTTGAACCGGGTCTTCCGGGATCGAAGTATAACTGTGGCCCATATTGCAAGAAAAGCTCCGGCTTGCTGAAATAGATATGATTGGGAGCAAGTACCTCAATTTTGGTTGAAGTGACTCTGTATGGATTGAACCACGCATGGAATTCCATTCCCCTTTTATGGCACTCTTCAATTACAAACTGTGCAGGATCAAACGGAGGATTGGGAGCCTTTCCCTGAACACCGGTAATAAAGCGGCTCCAAGGTTCAAGTTCGGAGACAAACAGGGCATCGGCCTGAGGACGTACCTGAAAAATTACAGCATTGATATTTAGTTTTTTGAATATATCCAGATGATGAATTATATCGGCTTTAATTTCATCTGTAGTCATATTTTTCCAGGTTGTATTTACAACCGTAGGATACCAGGCCCCTCTGAATTCTCGTTTTGGATTGTTCCCCGCCCGTAAGTTTGAAGCACCAAGTGCAACAAGCAGCAATAATGATATCAAATATTTAATTTTCATAACTCAGCTGTTAATTAATACTCCAAATTATAACAAAAAATGGTACTTACCAAAAAGAGCTGCCTGAATATCTCAGGCAGCTCTCCTTTAAGTTTAGAAAGAGACTAAACTGCTTTTACTACAATTGCAGTTCCCATTCCGCCTCCTATACACAGTGAAGCAAGTCCAACCTTTTTGCCGGAAGCTTTCAGCTCATGTACAAGTGATACAAGAATTCTGTTGCCTGATGCCCCAATAGGGTGTCCCAAAGCAATTGCCCCGCCATTAATGTTTGTATGCTGGTCAATCCACTCACGGCTCACTTTGTGCTCGTCAATAAGCTCTTTAATAACGCCTAATGCTTGTGCAGCAAATGCTTCATTAAGTTCTATAAGTTCCATGTCCGAAAGTTTCAGGCCACCGTTTTTAAGCGCTTTTCTAATCGCAGGAACCGGGCCGAGACCCATATATGCAGGATCTACTCCGCCTTGTCCACAAGAAACAATTTCTGCCATTGGCTTAAGTCCGTATTTATTTACAGCTTCTTCGCTTGCCAGCATGACAAATGAAGCACCATCGTTCACACCTGAAGCATTTCCTGCTGTTACAGTTCCGTCTTTTTTGAATGCTGGTTTTAGCATTGCAAGTTTTTCGGGAGTACTGGCTCTGTTTGGAAATTCATCTTTATTGAAGAGGATTGTCTCCTTTTTTGAAACTATTTCAACCGTTACAATCTCTTTGTCAAAAGCTCCGCTGTCAACAGCCTTAATTGCCTTTTGTTGTGAAGAGAATGAAAAAGCATCCTGTGCTTCTCTGGTTATTCCATATTTTTCAGCGATGTTCTCTGCAGTAATACCCATATGATACTTATTGAATGCATCGGTGAGACCGTCGCAAACCATATGGTCAACAGCCTGTATATTACCCATTTTGATTCCGGTTCTTACGCCTCCCGGTAAAACAAATCCTGCATTGGACATAGATTCAGTACCTCCGGCAATTATAACGTCCGAAAGGCCTGAAAGAATTTCTGCGTAACCATTCATTACTGCTTTCATACCGGACCCGCAAACCATATTAATCGAATATGCGGGAACTTCATTTGGAATTCCACCCAATATAGAAGCCTGGCGGGCAACACCCTGCATCTGTCCTGCAGAAAGAATATTTCCTGCAATTACAGAATCTACGTTTTCAGGAGAGACTCCGCTCTCCTTAATAATTTCTTTAATTACAATTGCTCCAAGTTCTCCGGAATTAAAAGAGGAAAGTGAACCCATAAATTTCCCGATAGCTGTTCTTTTTGCAGCAACAATAAATACCTTTTTCATATTAATTTCTCATTTTAATTAATTTGTCCGATATAATCAGTTTTGCACCGGTAGCTTTCTGAATCTCTTCTGGTGTAAACTCAGGATGAATTTCAATGAGAACTATTCCTTTCGGGGTAATTTCCATAACACCCATCTCTGTAATAATCATACTAACCACATTAGCTGCTGTAAGCGGCAAATTACACATCTGTAATATTTTATGCGCTCCTTTTGCAGTATGCTCCATTGCAAGAATCACTCTTTTTGCTCCAACCAGAAGATCCATTGCACCACCCATTCCAGGAGTTTTCTTGCCTGGAATCATCCAGTTTGCAAGATTTCCGAGTTCATCTACCTCCATAGCTCCGAGTATAGTAACATCTACATGTCTGCCTCTTATAATTGAAAAGGAGAAAGCAGAATCGAAACTGGATGCACCGTTGAAATAAGAAATATATCCCCCTCCTGCATTGGTGTAGTTTTTATCCTCAGTTCCGGGTGCCGGTTCCGGTCCCATTCCAAGAAGTCCATTTTCCGATTGCAAGGTTACCTTCACTCCTTCCGACAGATAGTTAGGAATAAGAGTAGGTAAGCCTATTCCAAGATTAACTACATCTCCGTCTTTAAGTTCAAGGGCTGCCCTTTTGGCAATAACCTCTCTGATCTCATTTTTGTCCATAGCTGTATATTTAAATTTTATTTTTCTTTACAGATAATCTTCTCACAAATTCCTGTGAAATATAAGATGCAACATCGTCGGCATAACTGTTCATTCCAAATCCTGCATCGTATCCGAGTTCTTTTGCAAGTTCGTGAGAAAGTCTGGGCCCCCCGCAAACAAGAATAAGTTTGTCTCTCAGGCCTTCTGCCTCCATTAGTTCCACAAGTTCGACAAGGTTCTTGATATGAACATCTTTTTGTGTAACTGTCTGGGAAACCAGGAGAGCATCCGCACCAAGTTCAATTGCCTTTGCAATGAACTCTTCATTTGGAACCTGCGAACCAAGGTTGTATGCATCTATCATTTCATACCTCTCAAGCCCGTAATGACCTGCATAACCCTTCATATTCATTATGGCATCAATACCCACTGTATGTGCATCTGTTCCCGTGCTGGCACCAACAATTACAAGAGGACGGCCAACTTGTTCCCTGATGTAATCATCAGTCTCGTGCATATCCATTTTACCGGATTCAACTTTGGGAACATAAATGTTGCTGAAGTTTACTGTATGAATAGTGCTTCCGTAACAGTTAAAAAAAGTGAATCCAGGAGTAAGTTCTTTGTAATAAACAACCTGAGGATTTTCAAACCCCATTTGTCTTATGAGTTGCTTTGCTGCTTCTATTGCTTCATCCCCCATAGGAACAGGAAGGGTAAAACTAAGCTGAACTTTACCATCATTCATTGTATCGCCATATGGCTTAACTTTCTCGAGATCTAGTGTTTTGTCAAATTCCTTCGACTGCATTGAATATAGTCCGCCACTCATTCTATTTTCCTCCTAACATTATTTTAATAAACGGGTTAACATAATTGTCTCCCTTACCTACTACTCCGCTGAGTCCTTTACCTCCGGTCCTGGCACGTTTTACATCACCAAACAGACCTTTTTCCAAAGCAAGGAAAAGTCCTTCATTTTCAATTTTTTCAAGAAGCATGATAGAGTTTTCAAGTACCTCTTTTGCTCTTGATTTGATTATTCCGCCCTCTTTAAATTCCACTTCGTTTCCGAGCCCTTTCATTGTTGAAAATATATACTTGGCATTTTCAATGGAAAGATATCTGTCTGCCATAAAAGGAGTGTGTATTGCCTCAGTGGGCATTCCAAGGAGCTGAATTCCCTGATTTGTCCATATCCCTACGATATTGAAAAGAGCGTCCTGGATATGTCCCCGGAATATGTTCCCTGTCATGAACTTTGTAGGTGGCATGTATTTAAGGGGAGCATCAGGAAAAATTTCACGTGTCATTTGTGCCTGAGCAAGCTCGTAAAGAAAACCGTTTTCAAGCTCCGGATCCATCTCAAATGCATGTCCGAGCCCCATTTGAGCCGGAGGAAGTCCTGCCAGTAAGGCAAGCTGTTCATTTATGAAGTCCGAGGCCAAAACCGTATGTGCTTCCTCAAATGCATCTGCAGTTGTGAGATAGTTGTCTTCTCCTGTGTTAATGATTACCCCCGCAAATGAATTGATTGCTCTTGAAAAGAACTGGTCCACAAGAGTTCTTTGCATATTTATATCTCTGAAAAGAATACCGTAAAGAGCATCGTTGAGCATTACATCAAGACCTTCAAATGCTCCCATAACAGCAATTTCCGGCATACAAAGTCCTGAACAATAATTACAAAGGCGAATATATCGTCCAACCTCTTCACCAACTTTGTCAAGAGCCGACCGCATTATTCTGAAATTCTCCTGAGTTGCAAAAGTTCCTCCAAACCCTTCTGTTGTTGCACCAAACGGTACATAATCCAGAAGTGACTGGCCTGTTGTACGGATAACCGCAATTATATCAGCTCCCTGTCTTGCTGCAGCTTCTGCCTGAACAACATCTTCATAAATATTACCTGTAGCAACAATTACATACAAATAGGGCTTAGGGCCTTCACCGATAGTATTCAGATACTCTTCCCTGCGCATTCTTCTTTTGCGTATTCTGTTTATGCTTTCCTCAATTACAGGAGCAAGTACAGAGTCAATTTTTTCCCTGTTTTGTGCAGCAACTCTTGTGATATCGATTGAACCGTCTGATATTCCCTCTGCAACCTGCTGTGGAGTGAGGCCTGTTGCGGCCATTGCATTTCCCAAAAAATACAGAGCACCCTGGTTGAGCACCCCTTTCTCTTTCAACTCATCCACAACTATATTGGGAAGAGGAACTTCATTGCTGTCCACTCCATCTATGCCCATAAGACGGCACAGAGTTCTCTCTACTGCTACGGTAGTATAATTGTCTACAAATTTTTGAACTTCTGCAGCAATTTTTCCCGAGAGATCTCTCGCATGCTCTACCCTTTTAAAATCTAAACCTAATTTGCTTTGCATCTTATCTTTGAAATTAAATAAATCTATTCTGTCTTCTCTTTTAGAAGATTTTCAGCCTCCTGAAGCCATCTGTTGTCAACACCTAAAGAAGCCGCTATTCTGAGTGCCTCTCTCGGTGGCTTGGTTCCTGTCTCTTCAATGAGACTGTAATTCATTTTCCCGTTTTCAAGCCCTTTAACTCTTATCCTCCTGCATTCTGCATTTTCAATATTATAGTGAGTTGTAACCACCATAAGAAGCTTTTTGTCAAGAAGAATTCTGATAAGAGCCGTTACAAGTGCCGTTCCCTCAAGCGGATTTGTAGTCCTGGCAGGCTCATCAATGAGAGCCAGTATTTTTTTACCGGCATATACACTTTTTAATACCGCGTCAATTCTGGTAATTTCAGCAGCAAATGATGATAAGCCGCTTTCAATATTCTGCTGGTCCCCAATGCAAAAATGCACCTCTTCCACGGGAGAAATCTCCGCACCTGCTGCCGGAACTCCGAAACCAAACTGAAACAGATACTGACAAAGAGCCAGACTCTTGAGTACAACTGTTTTTCCTCCCATATTTGCACCGGTAATGAGAAGAGGCGAATTTGTTTCAAATTCTACAGAGACTTTCTGAAATTCTCTTTTCTCTTTCTCAACCATCTCTTTTATATACGGATTAAACATTCCGGTATATCTGTTAGCTCCGGCTGATACTAAAGGGATAGTAAAATCAAGCTCCTCCAGAAGAAGGACTTTTGAAAGTAAAATATCTGTCTTTGCAAGTTTTTCAAGAGATGAAGATATCAGGTGAACATCTTTTTCTATTTTCCGGGAAAGCCATCCTCTCACTCTGTCTTCGATAATTGATGCCTCATAATACAACTCGTCCTGATATTTACTCCCGCTCTTCATTTTTTTTCTCAGGACAGCAAGTTCATCATCATAGGAATCATAAATATAAAACGAGCTTATTTTAAGTCCTTCGGGATCAAGAAGATTTAAAACATCTTCCAGGTTATCAAAATCAATTGATAATATTTTCCCGTTTAAATGTTTTCTAACATCTTCATTAATTATTGCAAGATTCTTAATCTCGAATAGTTCAATGTCGTCAAGTGTGGCTGCCGCAGACAAACGGGTTAACGTATTTCTGATGTCTCTCAGATTGCTAAGCTTTATCTGCAGTGATGTAAGAATATCTCTTAAATCGCCATCCTGCCCAAACAGAATTTTAAATTCACGCAACTCTTCGTAAATACCGGCAATATCGGACGGTTTATGAGGCATAGGAGTATCCATCAGCAGATGCCGCGACAGAGAAGACTGCAATTGCAGCTTCTCAAAAATGTAGCGAAATCCGCATGGCGAATCCAAAATTGATTTAAGCCTCATATTCATTTTTTATTATATCGTAAACAGGCAATCCTATCTCTTTTTCAAGTTCGTGGCAAAGTTTGTCCGAATCAAGACGTGTGCCGTCCGGAGCTGTAGGGTTTACACAAACAGCCAAAAGCTTGCTTTTTTTCAGAACGGAAATTTTACCGCCCCTTTTCAGAAATGTATTATAATTGAGAGGAGTAACAAATATTTTTGTAAAATCCCTGACAATCAGTTCAATTTCTTTATCTCCAGACTCCCGGCAAACAGTATTCAGGAATCTGTCAGTTAACGCTCCTGAAATAAACACTGCCTTTGTTCCGGAAATAGTGGATGAATCCAGTTTATCATAGGATAATACAGATGATATTCCCAATGGGGTTATATCTCCATTTTCTCCTATACTCCATACTCCGTTATCCTTCGTTTCAAGTATCTTCTTTGCGGCAATTTTTGTCACCGGAATATTTACTAATCCAACAACAAAAGCTGTCTTGGCTACAAGAGTCTTAATATTGGCAGATAAAGCTGCTCCCGTTGCCAGAATCATCGATTTCGAGACAACCGGAGAGGCCAGGCTCATCCGGGAAAGTGCTCCGTCAATAATGCACAAATCTGCATTGTGATTCTTAATGGCATTATCCATCCATCGCCTCAGAGAAGCTGTTGAAGAAGGGCCGGAAAGCAATATTTTGCCCCCGCAAAGAGCCCTTGCAGTAACGACTCTCCCTAGTGAAGTTCTCTCATCGCCAATATCAAGCAACTCAGATGTCACTCTTCTGGACCTGTAATGCTGCTCACTGGTTCCAAAGAGCATCCCATCCCTTAAAAGAATTTCCGGTTTTGAACTTCTGGTTACCTGATCTCTCCTCTCCCCGTCTACTCCAATTGAACTGACCGCAACAGTCATAATATCCAGAGGCAGGCGCTTTATCAGATAATTCAGGCATTCAGTCTTACCGGTATTCTTTTCGAGACCAACGATAGAAATACTATCATATTTGAGAAGCTCCCGAACAAATGGCATTATTGTCAGTGTTTATGTGATCTTTCTTTACGCATCAGAACTGCAGGCTCAATAGACATTCTCTGTCCCTTATGAAGAGAGGCAACACCTTCAACTCTGACATTCTTTTTGCAATCGTCGCAGTCGCAAGTGTTTTTATAGTCCGTTGGTTCTGTATAAGTTGTAATAACCCCTTCAAAATTTCTCAGAACCACTTTTCCCGGAGACTGAGAGATTACATAAGTAGGCATTACCGGAGTCTTTCCGCCGCCGCCCGGAGCATCTACAACAAATGTAGGTACAGCATAGCCGGAAGTATGACCTCTAAGGCCTTCAATTATTTCAATACCTTTTGAAACAGGGGTGCGGAAATGTTCAAGTCCCATTGACAGGTCACACTGATAAATGTAATAAGGCCTTACCCGTATTTTTACCAGTTCATGGACAAGCCTTTTCATAATATTTACACAATCATTAACCCCTCTTAAAAGTACCGACTGATTACCAAGCGGAATTCCTGCATTTGCAAGTTTTGCACATGCTTCAGAAGATTCCGGAGTAATTTCATTTGGATGGTTAAAATGGGTATTCAGCCAAATCGGATGGTATTTTTTAAGCATATTCACCAGATTGTCTGTAATTCTCTGAGGACACACAACCGGTACTCTTGAGCCAATACGGATAATTTCAACGTGAGGAATAGCTCTGAGTCTTTTGATAATTGATTCCAGTTTTGCATCAGAAACCATCAGGGCATCACCACCGGAAAGAAGCACATCTCTAACCTGAGGCGTTGCTGCAATATAGTCAATAGCTTTTTGTATGTAGTCCGGCGATGTTTCATCATCCTTCTGGCCGGCAAAACGTCTTCTTGTGCAGTGCCTGCAATACATTGAACACATATCTGTAATCAGAAGCAGAACCCTGTCCGGATACCTGTGAGTCAATCCCTGAACAGGCGAATCTTCGTCCTCATGCAGAGGATCAAGAAGGTCTGCCGGTGAGATATGTGTCTCGGAACCTGTAGGGATAGCCTGTTTTCTAACCGGGTCATTTGGATTGTCCGGGTCAATTAGCGTTAAATAATAAGGAGTAATTGCCATTCTAAGGGTCTGGAGCGACCTGCTTACACCCTCTTCTTCCTCAGAAGTGAGCGGAATATATTTCTTTAGCTGATCTAATGTTTCAATCCTGTTCTTAACCTGCCATTTCCAGTCATTCCACTGTTCATCGGATACTTCTGGAAAAAGATTTTTTCGTCTGCTTTCTGACATATTGTTTTTATACATAAAGTTTTTCAAATAACTCCCTAATAGCTTTAGACTCTCTGATTATATTGAGCGTGAGATTTGCATGGCCCTTTGCAAAGCCGTTTCCCACTATTAAATTGATGTCCTTGCCCACACCTTCTGCACCCAAAGCAGCCTTGGTAAAACTGGTTGCCATTGAGAAGAAGTAAACACACCCCTGCCCTTTAGTAATAAGAATCGAGGTCATTTCGGTAGATTGCACATTAACATTGTTTACCGTTACATCGCAGCCTCTTCCGCCTGTTACTGCCATAACCTTATTGTAAACATCCATAACATTTGTTGCATCGGCTACAATAATATCGGTTGCAAGGCCCATATCTGCAATTCTCTTCGCATTCACGGGAGAATATTCAACAACGATTACCTTGCCGGAAGGTCCTACATTTTGCATTGCCTGATAACAACACAGAATCCCGGATTTTCCTCCCCCGCCTATTACGCACACAATATCTCCCTCTGTTACAAGTCTGTCCACCTGAGCAGGCGCACCAGCAACATCCAGTGCTGCAAGAGCCAGTTTTTCCGGAATATCCCCGGGCAAGACGGCGAAGAGGCCGCTCTCAAAGAGAATGGCCTCTGCCTCCACATCCACCTGATCGGAATGAGGGTTGAGTTTTTTTATAGATTTTATCTTTAAGGGTGTGAGCGACAACGAAACTAAAGTGGCTATTTTATCGCCTACTTTCAGTTTGTTTGCAGGAAAATCCTTTCCTACCTCCTTTACTGTACCAATGAGCATTCCTCCCGATCCTGTAACAGGATTCTGCATTTTACCCCTTTCATTTACGATTGAAAGAATCATCTGCTTCATTTTTGACGCATCCGATCCGCAACTTTCTTTTATCTGGGTATATGAGGCAGAATCAATATTGAGAGTAGAAACGTCAATCAGTACCTCATTGTCATATATGGACATTGTATTGTCCAGTTTATATGCAGGCTGAGGAAGAGTCCCTATCGGCTCAATTACCCTGTGAGTACCATATCTGCAACCCTTTGTCATATAATATTATGCGTAAAGTTCAGTAAATATTTTTCTTAGTTTTTCGGATTCCCTTAGCAGTTGAAGAGTAATTTCGGCATGTCCCTTTGTATATCCGTTACCAACTATCATTGTTACATCACTTCCAACACCTTCGGCTCCCAGTGCGGCTTTTGTAAAGCTTGTTGCCATTGAGAAGAAATAAACAATTCCTGTATCTTTAGTACAGAGAATACTGGTCATTTCGGTATCTGTAATATTCACATTGTTAATTGTAATATCGCACATCTCTCCGTTTGTAAGCTCTTCAATTTTCTCAAGGATGGCAACAGGCTGAGTTGCATCAGCAGCAAAAACATAGTCGCAAAAACCAAGATCTCTTAGCCTGTTTGTGCTTTTTTCGCTGTGGCAAAGGCCAATTACCTTACCTGTAACTCCGGCGCGCTTTTTAGCTTCGTAGCAGCACAACATTCCGGATTTTCCGCCAGCACCAATTATCAGTACTGTATCTCCTGGTTTCACAAGTTTTGCAGTCTGAGCAGGGGCACCTGCAACGTCAAGAGCAGAAAGAGCAAGATTAGCAGGCATATCTGCAGGAATTTTGGCATAAATTCCGCTTTCAAACAAGATAGCCTTTCCATCAATATCCACCTGGTCGATGTCCGAACGGATATCTTTAATTTTGTCTATTCTCAAAGGAGTCAGAGACAATGATACCAAAGTGGCAATTCTGTCACCTACCTTAAGGTCAATCTTGCCTACCAGCGCATCTCCTATTTTTTCAACTGTTCCGAGTAACATCCCGCCTGAACCGGTAACCGGATTTCTGTGTTTTCCCTGTTTTGCAACAATGCCCAGCATTATTTCTGCAATTTTGGCTTTATCTCCGCCTGCCTGCTCCTCAATTTGAGTAAAGCTGGCTGAATCGATATTAAGTGTTTGTACATCAATGAGAATTTCATTATCGTAAATCTCATCCATGTTGTTGTCAATTTTGTTTGCAGGCTGAGGGAGAACACCTTTTGGTTCAATTACCCTGTGAATTCCGTATTTGTTACCTTTTTTCATTGTTTTGTTATGTTATTGTTCATTTATTAAAAAATCATGCTTTTGGTTTAAGTCCCAGTATCTGACGGGCTTCTGCAGGTGTAGCTATTTCACGGCCAAATTCCTTAGCCATTCTAACCACTTTTGCAACAAGCTCTCCATTGGATTTTGCAACTACTCCTTTAGAAATAAAGACATTGTCTTCAAATCCCACTCTCACATGCCCTCCGTCAATTATTGCCGCTGCCGCAAGAGGAAATTCAAACCGGCCCACTCCTGCTGCAGTATATGTTGCATCTGCAGGTATTGAACCTCTGAGGAAGATAAAGTCACGCAGTTCTCCGGAAATTCCTCCGTTAACCCCCATAACAAAATCAAAATGCATCGGACTCTTGATAAAGCCTTTCTTTTGAAGCCTCAGAGCCATATCAATCATACTTTTGTCAAAAACCTCAAGTTCCGGTTTAATACCTCTCTCAATCATTTTAGTTCCAAAATACTTGATAGTATTTTCTGTGTTCATAAAAACATCATCTCCTCCAAAATTGAGGGTTCCGCAATCTAAAGTGGCCATTTCCGGGCTAAGCTCGGTAGGCTGAAGTCTTTCGTCATTTGTCATTCCTACGGCCCCTCCTGTTGAAGGTTGTATAATAACATCGGGACATACTTTATAAATTGCATCCATAACCATTTTGAATCTGGCTTTGTCCTGTGTTGGAGTGCCATCGTCGTAACGAACATGCAGGTGAATGATGCTTGCTCCGGCGTCATATGCCGATTTTGCTTCTCTCACGCACTCTTCAACCGTGTAGGGAACTGCAGGATTGTGTTCTTTAAGAACCTCTGCTCCGCAAATTGCTGCGGTAATAATCAGCTTATCCATAACTATATTAATTTATTTTCTTTGACAAGATTTGGGAGTCACACAGGTACCGCTCGCTTTACATACGATAACAGGCTCTTCCAGAATATCGGCTGCAGAAGGTGAGATGTCCGGTCTTGGGACAATCACTTTCTTTGCAACAAAATTCATTTTTCTTGAACTGTTACCCACAGTAACAATTTCCCCTGAAGCCTCAATATAGTCACCTGCATAAACAGGAGCTATAAATTCAACATTGTCGTAGGCCTTGAAAAGTCCTTCATCTCCATCCTGCATAATGAGCAATTCTGTTGCAACATCTCCGAACAACTGAAGCATTTTTGCACCATCAACAAGATTTCCACCATAATGTGCATCGTGAGAGCTCATGCGAACTCTTATTAAAGCGGTTTTTGACATAATAAATTAGTTTATTTAATATAAATGTGATCGATTAATATAGCCGGAGTATGAACATTCTCCGGAATAATGGCTCCTGTTTCTACAAGCTCTTCGGCCTCCACTATTACAACTTCTGCCGCCATTGCCATTATAGGATTGAAATTTTTAGTGGTACCCTTGTAATAGAGATTTCCCGACTTGTCGCAAACAGAGCCATTATTCCGGAAAATGTTCAT